>CAZHCQ010000041.1:0-4807 GCA_964531415.1 uncultured Gammaproteobacteria bacterium | reverse complement strand
CGATAAAGCCATTCAGTATCTGAAAATGTTTGAAACGCCCGGAGAAGTTGTCTCTTTAACTGATCCAGCGAAAGGCACGCACATTGGGCCGAAGAACGATTCAGAAAAAGGCGTGAAAATTATCAGCGCGAAAAAAGATTTAGTGCACGTAGTGGTAACTGACGAGAAAGTGAAGGAATACGGATTTTTGTACCAGATCAGCAAAGTGTTTACAAACCATCGGGTCAACATGGTGATTATTAGAAATACGCGCGACCGTTTATATATTGTTGTTGAAAACGGCGGGCATGAACGGGTGAAAGCCTCACTTGAGGAGATGAAAGAACTCGGGTACCATATTGCCACCACGCCCGTTGCCATGGTAACGGTGATTGGCAATTTAGAATGGAAGGATGTGAATATCTTTAACGACACGTTGAGTGCGCTTTCAAAAGACGCGCCGCTTGGAGCGTTTCCTTATAGAAATTGTACGCGCCTTGAGGCAGTGGTCAAAAACGAAGAGCTTGAAGCGGTTATTAAAGGGTTTCATGATGTTTTTATACAGAGAGAAATTTAAAAAATTTTAGGGTTTTCATCCGTCTGCGGCGGATGGGACGAAGTTCAAAATATGAAAAAATACAAAGTTGCAATTCTTGGCGCGACAGGCGCGGTTGGGCAAAGGTTTGTGAGCCTGCTTCAAGATCATCCCTATTTTGAGATTGCGGCGCTGTGCGGTTCGGAGCGCTCTGCCGGGGGCGCGTATAAGGACATGACTCACTGGATTATCGGGCCAGATATTCCTCAAGACATCAAAGATCAAGAAGTGCTTCGCCCTGACCCTCAAAATATGCCGGATGGAATTTCTTTTGTGTTTTCGGCGATCCCATCGGAAGTTGCCCATGAAGTAGAGGGAGCTTTCGCGAAAGAGGGCTATAAAGTATTTTCCAATACGCGGACATATAGAATGGAAGAGGATGTGCCGCTTATTGTGCCTGAAGTGAATGCGGACCATATGGCGCTTATAGAAAAACAAAAGGCGCGCGGATGGAAAGGGTGTATTGTAACAAATCCCAATTGCATCGCGATTCCGCTTGCGCTTGCATTAAAACCGCTTCATGATTCATTTTTGGTGCGGCGCGTGATCGTTTCAACAATGCAGGCAATCTCAGGAGCAGGATACCCGGGGGTTTCTGCCCTTGATATTGTTGATAATGTGGTTCCCTTTATCAGCGGAGAAGAGGCAAAAGTGATCAGCGAAACGCAGAAAATTTTGGGAGATATCGGCACAAAGGCGGAAATTGCGATTTCTCCTTCGTGCCATCGGGTAGGGAGCATTGACGGGCATTTAATAGACGCGCATATCAGTTTAGGGAAACGGGCATCTAGTGAGGAAGTGAAATCAGCGTTGCGGAATTTCAGAGGCAGATTGTTTGGAATGAACCTTCCCTCTGCGCCAGAACCGCTTATTGTTGTGAGGGAAGAGGAAAATCGTCCCCAGCCCAAGCTTGATAGAATGGCGGGCAAGGGAATGGCAATTACGATTGGCCGGGTGCGCGAAGATGAAGTTCTTGAAAATGGAGTTAAAATGGAAATACTCGGGCATAATACCATTCGCGGCGCTGCCGGCTGTGCCATCTTGAATGCGGAGTATTATGTACACAATTATACATAAAAAGTATGCAGGATTATCTCGTACAACCATGCACACACGTTCGTGCAGTGCTTGAAGTGCCCAGTTCAAAAAGTTATACCAACCGCGCGTATATAATAGGGGCGCTTACAGGAAGAGAAACGAAGTTAAAAAACGTTCTTGTAAGCGAGGATACTCACTATATGCGCATGGCTTTGGAATCTTTAGGGATTTTGATAGAAAATGTCGGCGAAAACGAGGTTGTCATACATGGCGGAGTTTCGCGTTTGCATAAGGCAAAGGAAGAAATATATCTTGGCAATTCTGGCACGTCTTTACGGTTGTTGACTGCATTGTGTGCGCTCGTGCCGGGGAACACGGTTTTAACCGGGGATGCGCGTTTGCAGGAGCGGCCCATGGCAGATCTTTTATCTGCTGCACAGCAAGCCGGAGTGGATGCGGTTTCTCGGCAGAACAACGAGCACGCGCCCATTGTGGTTAAGGGTACAGGCAGTATTTCCGGCGGGAAGATCACGATTGAAGGCGGCATCAGCAGCCAATATTTGACATCGCTGATGATTATCGCTCCGTGCGCAGAACAAGATGTAGAAATAAGCGTGATCGGAACTTTAACCTCAAAGCCGTATATAGATATAACGATTGATATCATGAGCGCATTCGGGGTTGAGGTCATCAATGAAAATTATCGGGGGTTTTTTGTTCCATCTGGAAAAGCGTATGTTCCGAGGGAATACACCATTGAGGCAGATTATTCAAGTGCAGGTTATTTTTTTGCCGCCGCCGCAATTACCGGCGGAGCGGTGAAAGTGCAGGGCTTAAAGCACGACTCCAAGCAAGGCGACGCAAAAATGCTCTCTCTCTTAGAGCAGATGGGCTGTGCTATACTGAAAGGTGAGGATTTTGTTGAAGTACGAGGGCCAAACATGCTCAAACCCATCAGTGCAGATATGAATGCGTGCCCTGATATGGCGATGACCATCGCGGTTCTTGCGGCGTTTGCACAAGGCAAGACAACCATTAAAAATGTCTACAACATACGGCTCAAAGAGTGCGATCGGCTTGCGGCAACAACAGCGGGGCTGAAAGCCCTCGGGGTTTTTGTTGAAGAGCTTGATGATGGTATGATTATTCATGGATCCTGCGATGCGCGCACGCTTCACGGCGGAGCAATTGATACGTATAATGATCACCGTATTGCAATGAGTTTTGCGCTCGCGGGGTTGCGGATCCCCGGCGTTCGTATCCGCAACAAAGCATGCGTTTCAAAAACATTTCCAAATTTTTGGGAATGTTTTGAACGCCTCTATGGATAAATTTTTTTATGCGTGCAGAATGAAGGAGCCGGAGAGTTTTCCCTGAAACGAGGACTAACGGGCCGCACTAAAGGGAGAACTCCCCGACTTTATAAACTATTATATTTATGAACTTGCTTCTCACCGGATATCGCGGTGCGGGAAAAACTACGATTGGCGCGATTATCGCAAAAAAATTGAACCGTACGTTTATTGATATTGACGATTTTATTGAAAAGCATGAAGGAAAGAGCATCAGGGAGATATTTGAACAGCATGGATGGCAATATTTTCGTGAAGTTGAAAAAACTATTGTAAAGAAGCTCTGCTCTCAAGATGGTGCAGTTATTGCGGTAGGAGGAGGCGCGTTTATGCAGGATGAGAATTTATGCCTCACGAAAAACTCCCACATTGTTTTGCTGATTGCGCCGGTGAATGTTCTTGCGAAAAGAATCAGCAACGATGCGAACCGCCCGCCTTTGCACGAAAACCAGTCCAGCGTTGATGAAATAGAGCAGGTATGGAACGAACGGAAAGAGCGGTACTATTCCATTGCAAAGTATGTTTTGGATACAAGCCAGTATCAGGGCGAAAACGCGGCAGATAAAATTATTGAGCATTTTGGCTTAACCTATGAAACAACCACTCATTCTCGTGATTAACGGGCCAAATTTAAATTTTTTAGGCCGCAGAGATCAAGTACATTACGGCGGCATGACACTCCGCCAGATTGAAACTTTACTACACAAGCGAGCGGCACAACTTGGCGTGAAACTTGTTTTTTTTCAGTCAAATCATGAGGGGGCACTTATTGATTTTATTCAGGCTCAATCACCTTCTGCTCAAGGAATTATTATCAATCCGGGCGCGCTCACGCATTATGGGTATAGCCTGCATGATGCACTCTGCGATACGAATCTTCCCAGCGTTGAGGTGCATTTATCTGATATTTTAAAACGAGAGCCGTTTCGCAGGAGCTCTGTAATAAAAGCCGCGTGCGTCAAACAGATTATGGGCAAAAAAGAGAAAAGTTATATTTTAGCGCTTGAGTTTTTAGCAAAGCATATTTTAAAAAACATAGTATGATACTGCACGGTGATACGAAAATTTGCGGCGTTATCGGGTATCCGCTGACACACACCCTAAGCCCTGCTTTGCACAATGCGGCGATTGCGGCGCGAAAATTGAATATTGTTTTTATTCCTCTTTCAGTGCAGAAAATTGGAAGCGCTATTGAGGCGATGAAAGCGTTCAATTTTTTAGCGTATGCAGTTACCATGCCGTTTAAAAGGGAGGTGCTTGACTATCTTGATGATATTGATGCAGACGCAAAAGCACTCGGAAATGTGAATACGGTGATCAATCATAAAGGCATTCTTAAGGGGTATAATACTGACATTGTTGGTGTGTTAAGGGCGTTTGCGGGAGTGCGTATTTTGGGGAAATCCGTGGTGATTATAGGCGCTGGAGGTGCGGCGCGTACTGTTGCCTACGTATTCCAAAAAAAAGGTGCGCGGATATATATTGTTGATCGGGTAAAGGAAGACGGGCTTGCTCTTGCGCGAGAATGCGGAGGCGAGTATCAGGGCGGCCTTGAGGTGTTTCAAAAAGCACATTGTGTGCGCCCGGATATTTTGGTAAATGCCACGCCGATTGGCATGAAAGGCGTTTCAAAGGCATCCCCGGTTCCTTCGGCGGTTTTGAAGAAAGGAATGGTAGTGTTTGACCTCGTGTATAATCCTCTTACAACAAAGCTTATCCAGACCGCGCGCACGCGCGGGGCGCGCGTGATTACCGGGGATGTGATGTTTGTGCATCAGGCGGCAAAGCAATTTGAATTGTACTCCCGCAAAAAAGCGCCGATTGATGTAATGGAAAAGGCGTT
>CAZHCQ010000040.1:0-3554 GCA_964531415.1 uncultured Gammaproteobacteria bacterium | reverse complement strand
AAGGCGATGAGCCGCGCCGCGTCTTCCTCCAATATCACGCCGTCTTTTTTGGCAACCGTGCCGAGGCGTGCCGCAATCTCCTCGGGACGGGGCCTGCGAAATATATAATGCTGGGTGCGGGAGATGATGGTCGCGGGCACTTTTTCAGGGTCTGTGGTTGCCAGGATAAACACGGCGTGGCCCGGCGGCTCTTCCAATGTTTTCAGAAGTGCTGCGAATGCGTCTTTAGAAAGCTGATGCACCTCGTCAATGATATAGGTCTTGTACTTGCCCTGCGTCGGAACATAACGCACGCCCTCGCGCAATTCGCGGATATCGTCAATGCCGCGCGTTGATGCCGCATCAATTTCTGTCACATCAGCGCCGCGGCCTTCATTGAAGGTGGTACAAAATAAGCATAGGTTGCAGGGAATCACCAGCCCGCCTTCGCCAATGCTTCGGCGGGCGCTCAATTTTTCCTCAAAATTTCCTTCAGAAATTTTGGAAAAATTGGCGCAATTGAGCGACTTGGCAATCAGCCGCGCCATCGTGGTTTTGCCGGTCCCGCGGGGCCCGGAAAAAAGATACGCGTGCGCCACGCGATTCAAGCGGAACGCATTTTGGATCGGCCCTGCCGCATGATCCTGCCCCACGATCTCTGAAAAATCGCGCGGCCGGTATTTTCTGTACAAAACCTGCTCGCTCATAACATTATCAGCATACCACGCCCTGCGGTAGATTTGAAGAGAAAAAAATCGTCAGTATCGTCAAGTCCTCACTTACCAGCGGTCGCTGGTAAGTGAGGACATCGCCATCGAGATACCCCCTTGATGCTCAACGGGATGATGTACGAAACACCACGAGTTTGTAACCCGCGAAATTCCAGATGAGGGTGACGATTGTGGCGCTGGCTTTGGCAAGATTGAGCCGAACCGAAGGGGTGATACCCGCCAAAAACGGCGCGTAAGTGGTAAGGAAAATGACCAGCCCGCTGTTGAGCGCAACGCCGATGAGCGTTATTGCAAAAAATGTCGGGAAATCATGCAGGAGCGATTCCCCCTGCTGCCTGTCCCGAAACACCCATAATTTGTTGAAAAAATAACTGTTGACCACCGCGATGGCAAAACCCGGCATATTGACCCCGCCGATGATAAGTCCGGCGGTAATGCCCGATGCCCTGCTCAAGATATTGAGCACCGCAAAATCAATGGCGGTGTTGAGAATGCCCACCGCGCCGAATTTACCCAGCTGCGCAAAAATCGGCAACCAGCGGGATAAAAACCCGCCGAGCCACACGCCAAAGAGGATGCACAGCGCCCCGATCCACGGCAGAGCAAGTAGCGTAGTGGCGCTGTGTACGCCAACCGCATAAGCCGTCGGCACCATCGCAAGCCCGGCAAAAAACCCCACCAACCCCGCAATCGCATAATCAATTTTTTTCATACTGGATTTATTTTATTTTTATGAACCCCGTTTTCTCCCCTTTTATAATTTTGAAAGGAAACATAACTCATTAGCTCATCCATCTCTTTCTTGAAAACATTATCCAAATATTTTTCTAAATTTGATTCGTGAATTATATCTACATAAAGCCCACGGGTAGTCGTGCTTTGTGTTCTCTGGTCTCTCCAAGGATACTCGTGATAATACAACGCGTCCTGCATCTGATTTCCAACTTGATCGGACAATTTTCCAGTCCCCTTATACACTACAACTGGATAAAATAGTCCTTTTGTGTAAAGAATTTGCGGGCTTTGGCGTAAAAACAGTAAACCCTTACTTGCCTGCATAATTGCCTCGTACATCTTGTCCTTTTTCGCGGTTTCCTCAATGGTAACGGCAACCTTCGTGGGCGAAAAGAAATGAAATCTGCCATCATCAAGAAAAAAATCATCGGCGATATAACCGTCTATGAAATATGCACTGTGATTCTTGGGGTTGTCGCGTAGCCAAAATTTCACATCGTGATTGAGATATTTACACTCAACAACAATAGCAACTTGATTGCCGCGATGATTGTAGCTTTCACGCTCCTGAATTGCCACAAAATCGACCTCTCTGGGTTTTTGCTCCACATCATCGAGATAACTTACTTTAGAATGAATCTTCCAACCTTTGGCTTTGGCCCTATCTTCTATCTCAAAGTGAAAATTGTGTCCAGACGGTTGACTCATGACTAGTTCACTTTTGATTTTATTGCATCAACAAGTTTATTTGGTTCAACAAGAAACTTCTTAAACTCGTTGAAGTTTTTATTGGTAATCCCAATTTGAAACTCAATGCCACCTCGGTGCTGATGGCTCCTCATTGGGTGATCTTTTACTTCTTTATTCGTAAGTACCCAATAATGGATTTTATCTACCCAAACGCCCACGAATACAAAAACATCTGCAATGCCCAATTTGAGCTGTTGAAAATTCATCCAGTATGGCTCGTCGGACTCAAAACTCAATGCTTTGTGTTCCAACCCGCCCCGGATTTTCGTATTGATAGCTCTTGACGCTTTTACTTCAATCTTGATTAATTTCTTTCTGTTTTCAAGATAAAGATCGTAATCCCCCGAATACTTTTTGTCTATCTGTTTTGATGGTTTCTTAAATCTTGCATCTAAATCAATCAAATGTTGTTGAGCCCAAATTTCGCCAAAGACACGGGGCGAAACATTGTAGAGGTTTAAATATGGATTAGCATTTACATACGCATTTCGCAAGACCCCATACTCTTTGAAGGTAACGACTTTCTTGTCAAGTAAGTACATCAAGCGATATTCGTACTCATTGAACGGATAAATGGACTTTAAGCTGCTCAAATGCGCCAACAAAAACATCCGATCTTCTTGCGGCAATTCTTTAATCCACGCGTCAAGTTTTTTGTCCAGTTTTTTCTTGTCCATAGTCAAACTAAATCAAGAAGCGTCAGCGCGCCTAATAATTCTTGATCTTTAACCAAGATTTTGCCATCCTTTAAAACTTTTAATCGCCCCCATCCTGTTTCTCCGGTACGCCGATGGTGCAACAGACGAGCAGCCATTATTTTACAATAATTCGGGTTTATATCCATTGTATAGCATTTTCTTTTGCTCAATTCCGCCTGGAGCAGGGTTGATCCGGAATGCCCAAAAAAATCTACCACAAGATCACCGGCTTTGCTACTCGCCTCAATGATCCGCTTTGTCGATTTGAGCGGCTTTTGAGCAAAACACCCTTCGATATTTTCGTGCATCAAATAAAAAACTTGTTGAATATCATGCCAGACATTCCCGGCGCGGATCGTCAGTGATTTACTCCTTTCAAAATTTCCAGTCATTTTCCCGTCAATTTTTTTATAGTACCCCTTTGTTTTTTTAGGTATATCCGTATACTCCGCCTGTACATCAAAAGAGGGCTCTCCTCTTATGTAGTAGAGCAACTCTTGCCGGATAGCCATCCAGTTTTTTTGTGTTCCATATCCCCTTTGATTTCGCATGGTGATAAAACTCCGAATCTTTACCGGCTTATTTCTCATCATAAGCATGAAATCGGGTAATGGTTGTAGGCCACTCCTCACATCCGCTCCCAGCCAAACATAGAACGAAG
>CAZHCQ010000039.1:0-3426 GCA_964531415.1 uncultured Gammaproteobacteria bacterium | reverse complement strand
GACGTAATCACCGGAATCCCTGCCTGCATTGCTTCAAGAACAGGCATTCCAAACCCTTCGTATATGCTTGGAAACACAAAACAAGATGCCATCTGGTAGAGCGCGTGCTTATCTGCCTCGTCCACGTAGCCAATGTAGTGTATTTTATCACTATTTTGCGAACTTTCTAAGGGGTTCTCCTTTGCGCCAATTTTACCGGCGAGCACAAGATGGATCGGTTCTGGTGTTTGTTCATTTACATGCTCAATTGCCTCAATAAGAGCGCGTGTGTTTTTTCTTGGTTCAAGCGTTCCCAAAGAAAGCACAAAGGTGTGCGGGAGCCGGTATCTTTTTCGCACGGCTTCAAAAAATTCCGAATTGTGTACAAGAGGCGCCTGATCGTCTGCTCCAGGATATATAACTTTGATTTTTTCCGCGCTCACGGCATATTTTTCAATCAGATCATCGCGCGAGTTTTTTGAAACAGTGATGATTTTATCAAATTTTTTACACATCGTTTGTGCCTGCACTGCTTGATACCAGGCATTTTGCATGGGCGAAAAGAATTCAGGAAAAAGTTCAAATGAGAGGTCGCATACTGTTAAAATTTTTAAAAGGCGCGGATTTTGTGAGAGAGCCAGAAAATTGATGTTTGGAGACCACAATACGTCCAGCTTCGCGTGCGAAGGCGCGATCAGTTCATCAAGGTGCGGAAAATTAAGCAGGGAAAATGATGCATTAAGAAGCCTGTTTGGGAGTTTCAGCCCAACATACTTTACGCGTTTTACTCTTAAGAAACGGGGAATTTTGCGGCGCAGTTTTTTCTGTGCCGCGCTGTAAAAGAGGATATATTCATTCTCCTTATCTTTCGCAAGCAGAGCCTGTAAAAGGCGGTAGGTGTAGTGCGCAATGCCGCTCCACTGTTCCTGTGCAAGTATTCGTATATCAACCCCGATTCGTCTCATAGAAGGCAGTTGTGAAGAAAATTTTGCATTTCTGCTTGAAATCTTGCGCTGTTGAATTTATGCGCATGCTGTTTTATTGTTTCTGGGTTAAACGTCATCTGCTTAAAAGTTAAAACCGCAAGCGCAAGAGATTCCCATGTCTGCTCTTCAAAGAAGATCCCTGTCTTTTCGTTGGTCACTGTTTCTAAAAGGCCTCCCCTGCCATAGCCAATAACCGGCGTTCCGGATGCCATTGCTTCAACTGCGGCAATGCCAAAATCCTCTTCTTGGGGATGAATAAATGCCTGCGCCCGCGCGAGTGTTTCGGCTTTTGCTGTTTCAGAAAGAGGGCCGAGAAATTCAATTTTTGGCCCCGCCTTTTTTTTCAGCTTCTGAATATATTTTTGAGGTCCTGCGCCGATAATTTTAAGCGGAATTTTGAGTTCGTTAAACGCTTCAATCGCCAAATCCACCTTTTTGTAGGGGCGGAGCCTTGTTACCATTACATAATAGGGCTCTTTTTGTTTTGAAATTTGATACTTTTCTACCTCAACAGGCGGATATATAACGGTACTCTCGCGCTTATAGTAATGCGTGATGCGCTGCGCGATAAAATTTGAAATTGCAATGAAATGATCAACGCGTTGCGCCGCTCCAAAATCCCATGTGCGAAGCGCCGTGATGAGCGGTGGCAGTATGAGCTTAGTTGGCAAAAACCGCTTTTTGGCGATTCCAGCCGTGTATTCATGCGAGTCGCTCCATAAGTAGCGTGTTGGAGAAAAGCAGTAGCAGACATGCGGAGTATTGATGCCGGTGATGGCGCCTTTTGCGTACGCGGACGAGGTTGAAAGCACAACGTCGTAGCCTTTGAGATCAAAGCTTTCTACAGCAGACGGCATGAGCGGTAAATATCCCTTGAATCCAGACACGCCAAAGGGAAGATTCTGTATGAACGAGGGGGTGATTTTTTTGTCTTTAAGGAATTGCCCCATCTTTTTTTTATCGTATATTAAGCTGTAGATATCGGCGTGCGGAAAGGCTGAAGAAAGGCTTTTTAAAACCATTTCTGCCCCGCCAATTTGGTTGAGATGATCATGCACAAGAGCAATTTTCATACTGCATTTTTACGGCTTAACACCACAAACGGCGTTTTGAGTAAAATATTGATATCAAGAGCAAAAGACCAGTTTTCAACGTAATACGTATCAAGATGCACTTCTTCTTCAAATTTGAGGCCGGATCTGCCGGATATTGCGGCGAGGCACACAATGCCGGGGCGAATATAGAGGAGCTTCCTGTGGTGCTTTGCATATCGCGCAACTTCTTCCGGTTCATGCGCGCGCGGGCCAACCAGGCTCATTTGGCCTTTGATCACATTCATGAGCTGGGGAAATTCATCAATGCTCCATTTTCTAAGAAATTTTCCAACGCTGGTACAGCGCGGATCATGGGACATTTTAAAAAGCGGGCCGTCCTCTCGTTCGTTATAAGGCAACAACTCCCGCTTTTTTTCGTGAGCGCCGGGCATCATTGAGCGAAATTTATACATGGTGAATGTTTTGCCTCCCGCGCCTATTCTTTTCAGTTTTACCAAAATTTGGCCTTTTGAATCCAAACGAATGAGACTCGCGATGAGGATGAAGAAGGGCAAAAGCAGGATGCCGCCAACGAGTGCGGCAAAAAAATCAAACACGCGCTTTATAACCCCTCCCCAGCCATGGAGCGGCGTTCTTCTGATCTCAATGAGGGGAAGCCCGGCGACGGTATCAATATCAATATTTCGGACGTGCGTTGCAAACATGTCGGCCGCGTACTGGAACCTTAATTCATGGGTATTACAGTAATCAAGGATCGCAACGCGCTCATCTCGCGAGGTATGCAAATCCGCTATAATAATCTCGTCAATTTTGGTTTTATACGATTGTTCAAGTTTTAAAATTTTATTTTCCAAGCTTTTTGTGTGCTCTAATATCGCAATAACCCGATATCCCCATGATGGTTCATGTTTCAGGAATTTTGCCAATTCTTTTGTATTTTCATCAGTTCCGATAATCACCGCATTTTGAAGCCCGATGCGTTTTTTAAAGAGTTGCCGCCGTATAATCCGAAGCAAAAACCTTCCTAAAATGACCAATATAATTGCGGTAATCCATGAAGTTAATACTAAAAAACGCGAGCTTAGGAGAAATTCGCGTTTTAAAAACAGCGCAATAATTACTGCGGAGATGCCGGTGGTGCAGGAAACAGCAATCTTTATTGAAAGGTCAAAGAATTTACGCGGGTTTGCGAGATTATATAAGCCGTTCATGCTGAAAAAAACGAGCCAAATTGCCGCAATGCCGCAGACGATAAAGAAATAATCATACGCTGGTAACGCGTAAAAAACCGAACTTACGAGGCCTGATTGCTGTACTTTTGGCAGAGATCTTAAAAAATAAGGCACCATGCCGGAGAGAACGAGCATGGTGAAATCAAGCGGCGGCAGGATCAGCGTAAAGATAAT
>CAZHCQ010000038.1:0-4681 GCA_964531415.1 uncultured Gammaproteobacteria bacterium | reverse complement strand
AGTTCCAACGCGGCTTTTGGGTATGTGGTGATGATTTTTGAAGACGGCAATTTGCGCACGCTTTCCGGAGACGATATTAACGATGTGGTAAGCCCGCCTGTTGACGCGGGAGTTGAGGAATATGGTATACTAACCGAAGGTGCGGACGGACAGCTTTCTCAAGATACCGGTATTGTGAATAACTTGATTGTTGCAAAAAATTCCGGGCAGGTGAGTAATTCACTGGTAAAAGTTAGATTTCGTGTTTCAATAAGCCCGGTTACTGCGGCAGGAAAATATGGGCACACAGTGAGTTTTATTGCAACATCCGAGTTTTAGTTTTATAATTATATATATTTTAATTTTTAATTTCTTAATTTAGTAATTGCTAATGAGTAATTCCATGCATCTATTTTTAAAACCGCAGAATTTTATTGCGCTCAAAGTTTTTTTAATTTTTGCGCTTGTGGTGTCTTTTTTCAGCGTAGAAATAACCCCAGCCCATGCCGCGCCGATTCAGCAGGTGCAGGATTACATGAGCCGTATCAAGGCAGGCGCTGCCTCTAACCATGATATACGCTTTAAAGTAACCGCCCTACATAGCACTGCTATTGCTATAGATTTTGCGTTTATTGTTGCGGTTGCTGCTCCTACTGTTGTCTTTGGCGATATTGATTTGCGTTATGGAAGCAGTCAATCGGAAGTGAATGGCATTACATGCTCGGAGTCGGCGACATGTAGGAATGCAACCCTTGCGACATCAGCTGGAGCGAGTATATGGGGAGCGTCGTGGGCTGGAAAGGTGCTCACGCTTGCGTATCCTACATCGGGAGGCACAGCTCTTGCCGCTAACGATTATGTTCGTATTTTGATCGGCGCGAACGCGGCGTTTGGAGTTCCTGGCGTGAACCAGTTGGTGAATGCTTTAACCCCAGGTAACAGCTTGGTGGGAACAATTACTTTGTCGCCAGAAACTGGAAGTTTTGCGGTGTCTCTTATTCCAGATGAACAAATTCAAATTTCAGCAAAAATTGCTGAAACGATGACGTTCTCTTTTCTTCCAGAAATAACAAGTGGTATATCAGTATCTGGAAACGATTGTGGTGTTGGGGGGGCAACTGTGGGGACTAACTCTCTTAATTTTGGGTCATTATCGCCGAGTAGTCCTAAATGGGGTTGTTATAAATTTACAGCTTCTACAAATGCTTCAGGCGGGTTGCAGGTAACCCTTACCCAAGATAGGGACTTGACCAGCACCGGCGGTCAGAATATTAATGCGTTTAAAGATGGTGTAACGAGTACTCCATTGGCATGGGGGCCGCCTGCTGGTACGCTTGGAGTTGACACCACATATGGGCACATGGGCATCAGTTCAAACGATACGGCTGCCGAGAATTCAGCGTATACAAGCAGTAGATTCGTTGGTTTTTTGAGTTATCCCTTTTTCAGAGAGATATTTTTCGTTACTTCGCCAATAAATAGCACAACAAAGAATGCTATTTTCAAAATTGAAACAAGCGCATTGCAGGAAGCGGGAACGTATACAAATACCGTAACTGCAATTGCAACCGGCAAATTTTAAATTTTACTTTACACTTTAAAATAAAATGCCTCGCTTCGGGGTTCAAACACTATGAAACATAAACTTCTTTCATTTATTTCTTCGGGGGTCTTCGCAGGCGCGGTTTTGCTGGTGCCGCACTTTGCCTCTGCAATTACTGTTTCACCGCTCGTGATTGAAGCAGACGCAGACCCCGGCCAGCAAGTTACACGGGTTCTGCGCGTGTTTAACGAATCCGCGGCGCCGATTGAGCTGTTTATGGAAAAGGTCGCCTTTACCGCGCGCGATGATGCGGAAGAAGGCGGCAAGCCGCAGTTTATTCCGCCGGATCAAACGAGCGAGCAATTACTGAACTGGATTAGTTTTTCAACTGATTCCGTAGGGCTTCAGCCCCAGCAGGACAGCGAAGTGCTTCTTACTATTAAGGTTCCGCAAGATGCCGAAGCAGGCGGGCATTATGCCGCGGTGTTTTGGTCCAGCGACCCGCCGAGCGAAGCAGGCGGAGGAAGCCAAATTAAAATAGGGTCTAAAGTTGCAACGCTCATTCTTTTGAATGTTTCGGGAAATGTTATTGAAAACGCAAGCTTGAGCTTATTTTCCACCATAAACAACAAGCAGTTTTTTAACCGTTTGCCGGTAGATTTTGACCTTCGCTTTGTGAACAACGGCACGGTGCATGTAAAGCCGCAGGGGTCCTTAGAAATTTCTGATATGCTTGGAAGGAAATCCAAAATTGTGCTGGTGAACGATGCCGGAGGAAATGTGCTTCCCGGCACCGCACGAAAATATCAAAGTTTTTGGACAAAAAAGCCAACGGTTGACGCAGAAGGCTATCCTTTGGACGAGGCATTGTACCGCCCGCCCAAAGCAGGATTTTTCAAAGAATTAAAAAATGAAGCAAATAACTTTGCGCTGGGAAAATATAAAGCAGACGTAACGCTTGCATACGGCAGGAAACAAGACAAAGTCATTACCTCGCATACGTCGTTTTGGGTTTTCCCCTGGAGGTTTTTGCTTGTGACCATTCTTGTTTTGGTGCTCTTAATCTTTTTTGTGCACTGGAATATCAAACGCTACAATAAGTGGATTATTGAACAGGCAAGAAAGAGCGGAAAAGTATAGTGTATTTTTTGGTACTGAAATTTTTAAAGCCCTGTTTTTTTGCAGGGCTTTTTGCTGAAAATTTGCTATAATTATAAAAGGGATTTTCCCTGTAATTTAATGAACGCTTTCATGTTTTAGATTGCGTTAATTTTATAAGTGAATTTCTTTTTGTTTAAGAAGGAAAATAGGAGTTTTAAGAATTTCTATAATCGTGCGTTATGGGGAAGTTTTGTTTTGCTTGTAACCGGAATTTTTGCCCTGCAAGGCTTTGCGGTTGGCGCAAACGCGGACGGCAATTTAATTTTTCAGGGAGAGCTGGTAGATCAAAACGGAGTTGGCGTGCCGGATGGGCCAATAGATGTTGAGTTAAAATTTTATAATGACCCGGAGTCAAGCGCGGGGGTTCAATTTACAGAAAATTGGGTGAATGCAAGTGTGTTTTCCGGGCAAGTTATTAACACGCCTCCTACGATTGGTTCATCATTTCCCTACCCTCTTTTTTATAACGCCGCCGCTATAAATGAAGGATCTTTGCGCGTTGGGCAGGCTTTGTATAACACGGCGAAAAAAGATCGGGTAGAGATTATTGCAGTAGATACGGTAACAGACAAGATTACAATTACCAAGGTGAGCGTTGATTGGCAGGTGGGAGATCAAATTACGATTCGGCCCGTTGTGAAAAACAGTATTCTTTTGGTGCGTATGGGGAGCCTTGATCCGACCGGAAATAATATAAGCACGGTGGTGGATTTTAACCAGCCGCTTTGGCTTGGCATTAAGGTTGGAACAGATACCGAGATGAGGCCGCGTTTACGGATTGGATCAGCCCCGTCTGCACATACGGCATTTGGGGTAAAAACTCCCCAAAATGCAGGCGTAAAGGGCCTGCCAGACGGATCAGTACATGTGTATTCAAATGGAAATGAATCACAGGGAATCCGCGTTGATGCAAATGGGAAGGTAGGTATTGGGACGACTGTGCCGATTGGCAAGCTTTCGGTAAATACCACAGCCGTCGGGGATATTTTGCGCCTTGAAAATAACGGTACTTCGCTTGTTACCGTTGATAGCACGTCAGCGCGTTTTAGTATTCCGGTTTCCTTTGAAGCCGCCGGAGACATTACCGTTGCAAATGATCTCGTGTTTTCAAACCCCACAGCTTCGTACATTAAAAGTTCTGCACCGCTTTATATAGAGGCGGGAAGCCCTGGCACAAACCGTGATTTAACGCTTCGCGCAAGCGGAACAGGCTCGGTGATTGCAGACGATAACCTTGAGGTAAGCGGGCATATTGAGCTTTCGCAAATTACCGCGCCTTCTCCAACAACCGATAAGCTCTATAACAGCGGAGGCACACTGTATTTTAACGGCACTGCGGTCGGCGGGTCAGGCACCGGCACATGGCAGGAATCCGGAGGAAATGTGTACCGTGCAACTGGCAACGTCGGCATCGGGACGACGGCGCCGTCTGGGTCAGGAACCATCAACTTTGAAGTCGCTGGGGGGTCTTCTGGAAATTTACCCGGCAGTATTAGAATTACCAACCCAGCCGCAGGAGCGAATGGGGTGGTAGGATATTTTGATTTCAATAATGGATCGACCAAACTTGCCCGCCTGACGACACAAGGGAATGGCGGAACGACGTCGGGATACCTTTCGATACAGACCGCTACCGGGGGAGTCTTAAGCGAAGCCATTGGGATTGATAATTCTGGCAGGGTGGGTATCAAATCTGGTATTGGTGTTGGATTTTCCAATGCGTTCGCTGTAAACGGCGCGGTCTCTATTGGGAATGGATATGTTAGTACAGGTGCGCCGTCAAATGGACTTCTTGTGGAAGGTTCCGTCGGCATCGGCACCTCCTCCCCCACTAAACTTCTCTCTCTTGGAGGCAATTCCGCCAGAACCTTTTGGATGGAGCGGCATACCACCGCGGACACCGCTGGCAATAACCTTACTGTTGAAGCAGGCGGGGCAACCGCCAACGCGATAGATAAAGCCGGGGGCGATTTGGTCTTAAAGTCTGGAGTTGCTACT
>CAZHCQ010000037.1:0-3926 GCA_964531415.1 uncultured Gammaproteobacteria bacterium | reverse complement strand
GCATGAATTTTTACGTCAGACGCTTGGCCTTCGGCCCCGCCCATGACTTGGTGAATCATGATTTCAGCGTTTGGCAGGGCAATGCGTTTTCCTTTTGCGCCGGCGGCAACAAGGAGCGCCCCCATTGAGGCCGCAGTGCCAACGCAGATTGTGGAAACATCCGGCTTGAGATATTGCATGGTGTCATAAATTGCAAGCCCTGCGCTTACGGAACCTCCGGGCGTATTGATATAGAGCTTGATATCTTTTTCCTGATCTTCGCTTTGCAAAAACAGCAACTGGGCAATAATTGTATTTGCCACATCGTCGCTAATTGGCGAGCCTAAAAAAACGATGCGCTCTTTTAAGAGCCGCGAATAAATATCGTACGCCCGTTCTCCAAAATTTGATTTTTCAATAACAGTCGGGATGAGGTGCATAGTATGTGTCGTGTTAATATTTTTAAAAAAAAAATTGTTTTATTCTCCCCCTGACAAGGGGGAGCGAGAGGGGGTTTTCAAAACCCCTCCCAACCTCCCCTTATCAGGGGAGGCGTTATTCAGAGCCATGTTTATAAAATTTGCCAAAGTTTCGGTATCACACACCAACTCATCAAGTAAATAACTTCATAATATGAGTACCCTTTCCGTTTTGGTTCAAGGTTCCATCAATAGTAAACCCTGCGGCTTTTTTGTGCCCGCCTCCGCCGAGCCGCGTTGCAAGAGCCGCTACGTCAACATCCGGGCGCGTGGTACGCAGGCTCCCCTTGATTTTCCGCCCCGGAAGCTCTGTAAGTACAAGAGATACTTTAACATCCTTCAGATTATTCATAAAATTTGCAATTCCTTCAGTTGCTTCAGGAGGCAGGTTGTGTTCTTTGAGGTCTTTTTGCAGAACAATGGTTGTTGCAATGCCGGTTGTCTCATGAAAAGTGAGCCGAGAAAACACCACGCCCCACAGGTTCAAAATAGCAATATCTTTTTGGCGAGGTTCAATAATTGCGTTTACGATTTTTGCCATGCTCACCCCTTTTGAAAGAAGTTTCGCCGCGATTTCTAAGGACCGCAAATTTGTTGCATTATTGCTGAAATTTCCAGTATCACCGACAATTCCGCACAGAAGAGATTCTGCCATCTCTTTTGATATGCGAATGGCAGTGTCAGCGCAAAAATCATACATGAGTTCTGCCGCGGCTGAAGCTTTTATGTTCACCGCATTGATGTGCCCGAAGAATTCATTGCTCATGTGATGGTCAATATTAATGATGAGCGATCGCCCGTTTGCTCGAGCCTCTTTTAATTCTGCCTCAATGCCCGTTTGCCGAAGATCGCTGTTATCAATGCTGATAATGACATCAAACTCTTCTAAATGGAAATTTTTGTCGGTACGAATATGCTCGGTATGGAAGATAAAACGCAGGCTCTCTGGCACCGGCGCGTAAGACCACCAGACGTACTCCTTTCCGCGAGCATCCAATACAGCGGAAAGCGCAGAGGTGGACCCAAGCCCATCCGGGCATTCCTTATGCCCAAACAGAAAAATACGGCGGGCAGATTGAATGGCTGACAAAATATTTTTATTGAGATTTTGGAGAATCATAAAATATGGGTTTTTTATTCTGCACGGTTTGCGCGCGTATCAAGCGAGTCTAAAAGTTCTTCCATATCAAAGGCTTTTTTTTCAGTGCTGTCAATATAAAACATAAGCTGCGGATAGATGCGCACGTGCATTTTTTGCCGCAGGAGGTGCTGAATATGCGCCCATTGTTTTTTGATTGCCGCAGTGGCGCTCTTGCTATGAGTGTCCGGCCAAATGGCAATGCCAACGCGTCCTGAATGCAAATCCTTGGCAACTGAAACCCGCGTGATCGTTACAATTGCGCCAACGGGAAGGACTATTTCAGTGCAGATGAGCTCGGAAAGAGTTCGTGTAATCACGCTATTGACTTGTGCGATACGATCTTTCATTATCAAATCTTTATTTTTTTCTCTTCTTGGGAAAAAATATCAAGGATGTCGCCCTCAAGAATATCGCTGTCTGATTTTACTTTCAAGCCAAATTCCGTTCCTTCATTTACTTCTTTGATTTGTTTTTTGTGTGATTGCAGCTCAAGAATTTGCCCTTCGCCCACGATTTTTTCATTGCGGAGTACATAAAAATGCGCGAAGAGCACCGCTTTTCCCGTTTGTACGACCCCGCCAACGATGTGCCCTGTGCGATCTTTCCTGAACGCGGCTAAAATTTTTACTTTGCCAAGCGTTGTTTGAATGATTTCCGGAGGCGCAAGCTCATTCACGCGTTCTTTCAGAAAATCAAGCAATTCATAAATAACTTTGAAGTTGTGATGCGAAGTTTGTTTTGCTTGAGCGAGTGCATGCTTTGCTGATGCCGAAAGAGGCGCATGAAACCCAACCAAGAGCGCCTGCGCCGCCTCTGCGGTGCGTACATCTTTTTCGGTAAAGTGCCCAAGGCCTTGATGAATAATTTTAAGCTCAATTTTTTCATGGCGAATTTTTTGGATTGCATCAAGAAGCGCCTCAAGAGATCCTAAAACATCAGCACGGACAATAATCGGAAGTTGAATTTTTGGCGTGCTTGGTTCTTCGCTCCCCTGTTTCTGCGGCGCTGATTTTGCTTTTTCCGAGCTTTCAGACACAAATAGGTTATATGATTTTCCTGTATTTTTTAAATATTTTTTTGATTCCACAACTTCCATGATGTCTCCAACTGCCGGAGCAGATTTGAGGCCGATAATTTGAACAGGCATTGCAGGCCCTGCGTTTTTAATTGGTGCGTCTTCAAAATCTTTCATCAGCTTAATTTTCCCGGCCACGCGCCCGATGCACACGAGATCCTCAAGGTGCAAGGTTCCGCTTTGAATGAGAATGGTTGCGAGCGGCCCATAGCCTTCGTCAACATGGGATTCAATCACCGTGCCGTATGCCCGTCCGTCTGCCGCGGCTTTGAGATCGCGCAGTTCAGCAAGTACCACAAGCTCGTCAAGGAGCTTGTCAAGGTGGAGTTGCTGTTTTGCAGAAATGAGCACGCACGGTACGCTCCCTCCCCAATCGTGCGGCGTTAAGTTAATGTTTGCAAGCTCGGCTTTTACTCGCTCTGGATCGGTTCCGGGCTTGTCTATTTTGTTAATCGCAACAATAAAATCCAGCCCTTCTTCTTGAATAACCTTGATAGATTCAATGGTCTGCGGCTTCAGGCCGTCGTCTGCGGCAACAACGAGAATTGCAAGATCTGCCACGCGTCCGCCGCGCATGCGCATTGCCGAGAATGCTTCATGTCCGGGAGTGTCAAGAAAGGTGATTTTCTTATTTTTATAGGTTACTTGGTATGCTCCAATATGCTGGGTAATGCCCCCGCTTTCTCCGCCAACAACATTGGTTTTGCGTATTGCGTCAAGCAAGGTTGTTTTGCCGTGGTCAACATGCCCCATCACCACCACAACAGGGGGGCGCGGAACAAGGCGCGTTTTATCGTCTTTTTCCTTCAGCGCGTGGAGTTTTTGAACGCTTTCTGAAATTTCATGCGCGTGATCCTCTTCGCTCCGCTGTGCAACAATGCCAAGATCTTCCGCAATGATATGAGCTGTTTCATAGTCAATTTCCTCATGCATAGCGGCCATGACGCCGTTTTTCATGAGCTCTGTCATGATTTTTACAACCGGCATGCCGAGCGTGTCAGCAAAAGTGCTCACCCGAATTTTAGAAGGAATTTTGTTGTTTCAGGCGTGCCGTCAGCAGGGACTCTCTGGTCATTTTTTGCTTCTCTCTCTGCAAGGGCGTCTTCTCTCTTTTTCTGTTTTACCATGTGCGCCCATCAGCGCTTTACTTTTCCTGCAACTGCATCGTCAATTTTAATGGCTCGCATACCAATATCAAACCCCAGTTCAGGGAGCTTGGTACGCAATTCTTCCGGGGAAACATTGAGTTGTC
>CAZHCQ010000036.1:0-9340 GCA_964531415.1 uncultured Gammaproteobacteria bacterium | reverse complement strand
GGAAAAACTTATGCCGCAAAATTTTCGCGAAGTATCACCCAAGCAAATTTTGAGATAAAGCCGTTGATTCGTGCAAAAAATATTCCACACACTTCACAACTTGTAAGCTATTCGTTTGAGGACAGGGTTGTTGTTATGGAGTTACTGTCTGGCACTGATGTAACAAATTTTACGCCAGAAGAAGCACCGGAATATTCTGATGAACATATTATTCAACTTATTGACACGGTTAGAGAACTTGACGCTAAAGGACTTGTCATTGACAAGAAGCCGTCTAATTTTATGTACGATCAAGAACAAGGATTTTCTGTTCTTGATTATCATCTCAAACATGTTGGTGGAAGATATGGGCTTCCTCAAGAAATTATGAGTTTAAAAAACGGACTTACGGCAAGAAAATTTGAACCGCTTGACTACAAAGCTCCTGATTATGAAGAAAAAACAAAAGCTCAATCAATAGAACGAAATAAAATTTTCTTGCCGATGATGGTTCGTTTTCTTGGTATTCTAAAAGAAAAATATCCTGATATTCTCGCCGATTGGCAAAGACAACACGATGCAGACAAGAAAAACCCGAGCATGAGTGTCGGAGAAATGATAGAACGGAAATATATTCCGGAACATCCTGACATTGAACCCCATCTTAAAAAATTAGAAGAAATGGGTTTTTAAGATTGAGAGCCGCCGATTTTTTTTGCGAAAGAAGCAGAAGCGAATCCCGCCCGCATTCCTCCCCAAACCCCTCCTCCGCGCGGGCGGGGAATCAGCCGAGGCGATTGGTACAATAAAGGCACCATGTATAACAAATAAACCACTATGAATAACAGCGACACCAACGAAATAATTTTTCCCGTCACTGTTGAAGATCTGCAAAATGAAGCAATTAGCCGAATTGGCAGAGAATTGACGGAGTATGAATTACGGTCTGCCAAGGAAGGAATTGAGTTTGGCTTGTTGTTTGATAGCGTATTATTTTTTCCTCTCTAGCTTTTCTGGTTGTGTTTTCCGCGGTTTGAGATACAGAGCATGCACTGATGCTCCTCGATAAATATGATGGCAATGATGACTTGCATAGAATGTAAAGCATTCGCCGCAACGCAAGAAATCGCCTTTTTTCAAAAAAAATCTTTTTTTTCGATATATGCCGTCTGCGCTCATTATCAGTAAAATACTGGTTTCCAAATTTTTTTCTACAACCACAAAGTCTGCATTTGGCACAGAGCCGGAAACAATGATCAATTCGTCATTGGCGCGTAAAGTATCTACTTGAATTTCATTTCTGTTTTCAAATCCATCTAGTCTGTCTTTAATGATTGCATTGCTTTCTGTATCAGGAGAGGAAACAATGGGGCTTTGCAATAAATTTTTTTCGTTTGGCATATAGTTTACATTGAGCTTAAACAGATTTCAGCATTAAGATATGCTACCCTATCAAAAATATGAGTAGCTTGTCAATTTTTGGTTCGTGGCTCTCTTCCCTTGACACGCCCACCCCTCCCGTGCTACTGTTTTACTACACTAAAACACTCCTATGGAAAAAGAGGTAACAACAAAACAAGCAGACGAGCTTTTTGAGGCTATTTTGTCGCTCACATCCGTGAAAGAATGCCGGGCGTTTTTTAGGGATTTATGCACGCTCCGAGAAATTGAGGCAATGGCAGAGCGTTTTTTGGTTGCCAAAATGGTAAAAAAAAATATTTCCTATCGCGAAATTAGTTCAAAAACCGGTTCAAGCACGGCAACGGTTACTCGCGTAGCTCATTGGCTCCATCATGGGATGGGCGGCTATGAGCTTGTGCTTAATCGTATGGAGAAATAGAATCCTCAAGCATGAAGATCTGCCGCCCGTTCAAGCGAACGGGTTTTTATTTATACGCCTACTCATAATTATCTATAACCACACATGAAAAAAATTCCGCCAACAATTTTAAAGGGCACGCGCGATTTTCTTCCGGAGGAAATGATGAAAAGAAATCGTGTGATGGAGGTTCTGCGAAAAATATTTGAGCAGTTTGGATACGCGCCGATTGAAACGCCAATTTTATCTCCGGCTGAAACGATTTTAGGTAAATACGGGGAGGAGGGAGACCGCCTTACCTATGCATTTACCGATCGCGGTGGAAGGCGAATTGCCCTGCCGTATGATTTAACCGTACCGTTTGCGCGTTTTGTCGCGGCGAATTACCGCGAGTTACCCATTCCCTTCAAGCGCTATCAAATTCAGCGCGTATGGCGCGCAGAAAAACCCCAAAAAGGGCGTTTACGCGAATTTTACCAGTGCGATATTGACATCATCGGATCCAAAAGCCTTGTTTGCGAAGCAGAAATTGCAAAAATTATTGTGGTTGTATTTGAACAACTTGGCATCCCCGACAGTACCATAAAAGTGAACTCAAGGCGGCTGATGAATATGGTTTTGCAATTCTGCGGCGTAAAGCCCAAAGAAAGCGCCGCAGTTATTCGCGTGATTGATAAAATTGCAAAGATCGGCGAGGCAGAGGTTATTGCTGAATTAGAAACTATAGGGATACCCAATGCAAAACGTATTATTACAATTTTGAAACCAGAGGATACAAACACCGAAACGCTAAAAAAGCTTTCAGCGTACGGCACGTCTGAACTGGAAGAATTTTTGTTGTATTGCGCACAGCTCAATGTGCCTGAAAAAAATATTCAGATTGACCCAACTCTCGCACGAGGGCTTGATTACTATACCGGGCTGATTTTTGAGGTGGTGAGCAAAGATGCGGATTTTGGTTCACTCTGCGCCGGCGGCAGGTACGATAATTTATGCGGCAATTTTGCGGACAAAGATTTTTCCGGCCTTGGTGTTGCATTTGGCTTTGAACGGATTATGTTAGTGCTTGAAAAATTGAACCCTTCGCCCCGCGTGAATGCGACTTCAAAGGCGCTTGTAACGATTTTTGATAAAGATGCAGTGCGCGATGCACTGCAGATCTACCGAATATTCATTGACGCTTCTTTACCGGCAGAGATTTATTTTGAGCCGGCAAAACTCGCACAGCAGTTTAAATTTGCGGACAAGAAACAAATTCCGTTTGTGGTGATTCAGGGGCCGGAAGAGAAAGCGCGCGGAGAAGTGAGCGTGCGGCGTATGGAAAACGGAAAACAAAAAACTATACCGGTAAATCAGTTAATTGCTTATTTAGAAAATTTTTATGAAGCAAGAGAAGATTAGAATTGCAATTCAAAAAGAAGGGCGGCTGAAAGGCCAAAGTGTTGAGTTTCTTGCCTCTTTAGGCTTGGAATTTTCAAGAGCAAACGAAAGAGCGCTTGTTGTTCCCTGCACAAATGCGGACGTTGAAATTTTGTACGTGAGGCATGCTGATGCGCCGCAGTACGTGCAAAACGGCGCGGCTGATTTTGCCGTGGTTGGCGGGAATGTGTTGCATGAAAATCAGTTTAACGTGAAAGAGGTGAAGGAGCTCAATTTTGGAATATGCAGTTTGGTCATTGCCGTGCCGCGCGCTTCTCCTCTCGCAACGATACGCGGCTTAGAAGGAGAACGCATTGCAACGTCGTACCCAAACAGCCTGCGCAGGTTTTTGCAAAAACAAAAAATCAATGCGGCGGTGATTGAGCTTAAAGGCTCTGTTGAAGCCGCACCCGCGCTCGGGCTTGCAGACGCGATTTGCGATTTGGCGCAAACTGGAAATACGCTCCGTGAAAATAATTTGGTGCCGATAGAAACAGTATTTCGTTCAACCGCAGTGCTTATTGAATCGCCGTTTGCACGCGAACAAAAGAATGAATTTATACAGAGGTTTTTAAGCAAACAACTATGATCAAAATTTATGTTTGGGATAAAACTTCACCGCAAGATAAAGAACGCGTTATGAAACGCGCCCAGGCCGATATGGAAGGAATTTTTGAGTATGTTGCAGAGATTATGAAAGACGTACGCCAGAACGGCGACAAAGCGGTGGTTGCATATACGCGAAAGTTTGATGACCCTGATTTTACCGCAGAGCACATTCGCGTAAGCACAGACGATATCAAAAAAGCATACGGTGCTGTTGATCAGAAAGTTATTTCTGCAATGAAAGAGCAAATGAGAATTTCCAGCATATACGCCCACGCAGAGAAAGACCGCATTGCTATGGATTGGAATATTGAAACCGTGCCGGGTGTTGTAACCGGGTTGCGGTATACGCCGGTTGAAAGCGCGGGCTTGTATGTTCCAGCCGGAAAAGCGCCGCTTCCGGTTGTGGCGCAAATTCTAGTTGTCCCCGCCAAAGTAGCCGGCGTGAGCCGTAAAGTTGTGTGCTTCCCGCCGACTGGTACATTGCCGGAAATTATTGTTGCGGCTGATATGGCCGGCGCAGATGAAATATATCGTATCGGAGGAGTGCAGGCTATTGCTGCTCTCGCATTTGGGACGGAAACAATTAAGCCCGTGAGGTTTATCGCAGGCCCCGGAAACTCTTATGTGCAGGCGGCAAAATTGCAGGTTTTTGGGAAAGTAGGCATTGATATGCTCTCCGGCCCATCCGAAGCGCTGATTTTGGCGGACACATACGCGTGCCCGAAGTACCTTGCGGCAGATATTCTCGCGCGGTGCGAGCATGGGGGAGATTCAGCCGGCGTTTTGGTAACAGATTCAATAAACATTGCACAAGAAACGCTCAAAGAAGTGGAGCGGCAGGCGCCGCTTTTGAAACGCCAAGAATATATTCAAAAAGCGCTTGATCGCTATAGCGCGATTATCGTTGTACATTCTCTTGATGAAATGATTGCGTTTGCCAATGAGTATAGTCCTGAACATCTGGAGGTACTGGTTAAAAATCCGCGCGCGCTGCTGGCGCGGTTGAAAAATGCAGGGTCGATTTTCCTTGGCGAGTATGCGCCGGTTGCTGTTTCCGATTATGCAAGCGGGACAAATCATTGCTTGCCAACGGGTACGGCGCCAAATTTTGCCTCCCCTGTTGGAGTTCGCATGTTTCTCAAAGCAAGCGGTTATCAAGAATTAACGCGAGGCGGTTTAAAAACGCTGAAACCGATTGTTGAAACGCTTGCTGATGTTGAGGGGCTTGATGCGCATAAGCGATCAGTGCAGATGCGGTTTGAGTAGTGCATATATTTTATTTATTAATGTTTAAAATTAAACAGTATGAAAAACACGTCATCATATATACTCCAAAGCAGTTCGCCTACGCAGGTGGTTCTCGCAAGAAAAACCGCTGAATCTGCGATTTTAGTAACCATTGAAGGCGAATGGGGAGAACAAACAATGGCGCCGCGCCCGTGCGCGTGGAATAGCGGAATTAAGTTTCTCAATCACATGATACAAACACTGTGCCGCCGCGCCTCACTCAACATAGACGCACGGTTTGAGTGCGTGCTTAAAGAAACCTTTGCAGAACATGTTGTGTGGGAAGATGTTGGCCTTGTGTTTGGCGCAGGCATTGCAGAGTTACTGGAACAGCGCAGGAATGACGGCATAGAGGGGGCAGGCTTTGGGGTTGCCTGTATTGACGAAGCATTGTCGCAGTGTTTTATCAGCTTTGAAGGGCGGAGCGGGTGTTTTATTGCTCTTGCGGAATCGCACGCAAAGGAGAAAGAATTTGTGGAAGATGCAAAGACCCAAGATGTACGGCAGTTCTTTGACGGGTTTGCGCAGGGCGGAAGATGCACCGTGCATCTTCAGGTAGGGCCTGCAGAGGATTCGCACCATTTGTGGGAGTCTGCATTTCGCGCATTCGGAGAAGCATTGCGCGTAAGTCTTCGCCCAAACATATGGCGCAAAGGCGTTATTGTCGGCGTGAAAGACGCGAAAGATTGAGCAGAGGAAGAATATTCATAAGATTCGTAATAACTTTGTCCGCGTCTTTCAAATTTTGTGTTTTGTTGTATGGCGTTTGATAAGCGCATACGTGCATCAAAGCGGCTTTTGCCGCGGTGATGCCATGTGCGGCATCTTCTATCACAAGGCACTTCTGCGGCATAATCTTAAGTTGCTTTGCGGTATAAAGGTAAATGTCTGGCGCGGGCTTGCCGCGCATGTGTACGTCTTCAGCGCTCACTATGGCCGCAAAGTATGGATGCAGTGAAAAACGATGTACGACCATGTTGATAATTTTGTGCGTTGCGGATGAAGCAAGTGCCGTCGGGAACGCGTGATTTTTGAGTGTTTCAAGAACATGCTGTACCCCGGGCATGAGGCGTACATGCGCATATACTTCGTCTGCCATTTCGTGACAGAGGGCGATATATTCATTATAGGTGAGCGAACACGCGAAGGTGTTGCATAAATACGCATGGATATCTTGCGCGCTCTTGCCCATGAGGTTTCCCAAATGCGACTGCTTCCAGCCGTGGAATAATTTTGAGTAGAATGTGTGTTCTGTAAGAGGCCACCATCGTTCAGAATCAATGAGCACGCCGTCCATGTCAAAAATTATTGCGTGCGGTGTGTATTTCATAAAACTATTTTAACATGCTTATTGTATGATTGCCATTATAGATTACAAATCCGGAAATATTGCGTCCGTGAAAAACGCTCTGAAGAGATTAAAGAGAGCGTGTGTTGTTACCTCTGATCCGAAAAAAATTTTATTGGCTGACGGCGTCATTTTTCCCGGCCAGGGCAGGGCCGGCACTGCACTGGCGGAGCTTAAAAAAACAGGCATTGATGCATTAATCCCTCAACTGACAAAGCCGTTTTTGGGCATTTGTTTAGGGATGCAGATGCTCTCCTCATATTCCGAAGAAGATGAAACAACGTGTTTTGGAATTTTTCAAGGCGAGTGCCGCACATTTCCGCGATCACTAAAAACGCCGCATCTTGGATGGAATAAAGTCGCATTAGTGCGAAAGTCGCCTTTTACTGCGGGTATTTCTGATGGGGCATATTTTTATTTTGTGCATTCATATTATGTTTCTGCTCCGAATGCGTATGTGATCGGCACAACAAGCTATGGGTTTGATTTTCCCTCAATGATTCAAAAAGACAATTTTTTTGGCGTTCAGTTTCACCCTGAAAAGTCTGGAGCAGATGGACTGCGTGTACTCAATAATTTTTGCGCGCTATGTTGATACTGCCTGCAATTGATATTTTGGAAGGCGCTTGCGTGCGTTTAACGCAGGGCGATTTTGCGTCCGCAACAATGTATAGTAATAATCCCATTGAGGTTGCAAAAGATTTTGAAAAGCAAGGTGCACAATGTGTGCATATCGTTGATTTGAACGGCGCACGCCTCGGTTTTCTGGTAAACGCGGAAATCGTTTTTGCCATTGCGCGGGCAGTCGCTTTGCCTCTTCAAGTTGGTGGCGGCATCCGAACATATGAGGAAGCGCGAAGGTATCTTCAAAACGGCGTTGAGAGAATAATTTTAAGCACCTCTGCCATAGAAGACGCACGCTTGCTCGGGCGTTTAGTGCAGGAGTTTGGACGCTCGCGGATAATTGTTTCTGTTGATGTGAAGAGTGGCAAAGTTGCCACGCGCGGCTGGCGCGGAAAAAGCAATTACACTGTTTCAGGCGTGAGTACGCGCCTGAAAAGCGCCGGGGTAACGCGGGTGATTGTAACTGACATCTCAAAAGACGGGCTTTTACAAGGCCCAAATTTTGAGCTTGCAGAACAATTTATTCTCGCGGGGTTTGAGACGATCGCGGCTGGAGGAGTGTCTTCTCTTGCTGATATAGAGGAATTTCAAAAACGCGGGGCATACGGCGTGATCATTGGACGAGCGCTCTACGAAGGGAAGATCAATTTGTCTTCCGCCATTCAAAAAGCCGCATATAGGAATAATCTTGCAAAAAGAATTATCCCCTGCCTTGATGTGCAGAACGGGCGCGTGGTAAAAGGCACGCATTTTCAGAATTTACTGGACTCGGGAGACCCCGTTGCTTTTGGCAAGCAGTATAGCGAAAGCGGGGCAGACGAGCTTGTATTTTTGGATATTACGGCAACGCTGGAGAACCGCAAAACATTTTGCGCGTTAATTTCGCGCATTGCGAAAGAAATCAGCATACCGTTTACGGTCGGCGGCGGAGTTTCCAGTATTGAAGATATAAAAAAACTTCTCACTGCCGGCGCCGATAAAGTTTCTATCGGATCAGCGGCGGTGAACGATGTTTCTCTTGTGAAGAAGGCGGCAGAGTATTTTGGCTCGCAGTGCATTGTTGTTTCTGTTGACGCAAAAAAGTATAAGGAGAGCTGGCGGGTATATATAAAGGGCGGATCTGAAGATACCGGCATTGATGCGATAGAATTTTGCGCGCGCATGGAGCAATGCGGCGCGGGCGAACTTTTAGTGAACAGTGTGGATCGGGACGGCACGAAAAAAGGCTTTGATCTGGAATTGTTAAGCGCAATTACGAAACGCGTTCATATTCCGGTGATTGCTTCAAGCGGCGCCGGAAAGGCAGAAGATTTTTTGGAAGTTTTTCAAAAAGCCAAAGTGGATGCCGCTTTAGGGGCGAGTGTCTTTCATTCCAAAGAGATACGAATTATGGAGCTTAAAAAATTTTTATTCAGCAATAACATTTCAGTGCGTTTATGAAACATATCAAAAAACTGAACAGCGCAGAGTTCAATTTTGAGAAATTAGGCGGCATTATTCCCGCAATCATTCAGGACGCGGACACAAAAGCCGTGCTCATGCTTGGGTTTATGGACAAAGTGGCGCTTGATCGGACAATCAAAAATAAAAAAGTAACATTTTTCAGCAGATCAAAAAAACGGCTGTGGCAAAAAGGAGAAGTTTCTGGAAATGAGCTTGCGGTGCGCGCGCTCGCCAAAGATTGCGACAGTGACACTGTTTTGATTTCGGCAAAGCCGAAAGGCCCCACGTGCCACAGCGGGGCGTATTCGTGTTTTGGCGATTTTGCAGAACAACAGCCCACCCCAGTGGTTTTGCTGGAATTGTATGATTTAATTGTGAAGAGAAAAAAAGATTTACCAAAAAATTCTTACACCGCATCGCTTTTTACAAAAGGGCTCCACAAGATTTTGGAGAAGATTGAAGAGGAATCAGGCGAGGTGATCCGCGCGGCACAAAACGAATCCCGCACGCGGCTTATTGAAGAAAGCGCGGATTTGATTTATCATCTGCTGGTTTTGCTTGTACACAAAGATATTGCTTTGGAGGAGGTTATAGATGAGTTGAAGCGGAGGGGGAAATAAATTTACTATTGGCAATTTTTTACAATTCTTGCTACATTTTGTTTAACTTACTTTTATGATCGGCAACTATTTTTCAAAAAACGGCGAGTTGTTTGGGATAGAGCAGGCGGTTGTATCAATAGACGATCTGGAGTTTAGCTATGGTTTTGGCGTGTACGAGAATTTAAAAATGCGAAACAGAGTTTTGTATTT
>CAZHCQ010000035.1:0-2721 GCA_964531415.1 uncultured Gammaproteobacteria bacterium | reverse complement strand
TCTCCGTCATATACAAAAACTCTAGTAACTTCTAATCTAGCTACACCGATAGAAGTTGATTCCGCATATTGCTTAAGGTGGAGCGGGTTAAATTCTCCGCTTAATTGGGCATCTGCAAGTCTTTTTCTGATATAACCTGCGTCGATATACAGATAACAAGTTTTCATATATTTTTGCGTTGATTGCCTGACCATCGGTTTAGGGGGTTCATATTATTCTTGAACTACAAAAATCATATCGGAAAGGGCTGTGTATCTTTTGCCACCAAAAAATTTTAGAATGTCTAACTTGGTCGGGGTGAGAGGACTTGAACCTCCGGCCTCGGGAACCCGAATCCCGCGCGCTACCAACTGCGCCACACCCCGATACGAAATGATGCATAAAAAAAGTGTAGCGTTTAACCCTGTTTTGAGCAAGTTTGCTTCATATGCCAATTTTCCAAACGCCTTATATTCACTAAAATACGTCAATAATACGTGAATTACTCTATAATCAAACGCAAATTCACGTATTTTAGTGAAGAATGCCTTCAAGTCCCCATGTGTCTGCGGCGGTAATTTTGATGTCCACAAACTCGCCGACGCAGTTTTTATGAGCATGAAAGGTAACGCTTTTAAAAGTTCGCGTTTTGCCGGAAAATACGCCTCCCAGTCTTTGTTTTTCAACAAGGACGCGCAGAGTTTTGCCAATATACGCCTGATTTTTGGCGCGTGCGCTTGCCTGTACAATTTCGGTTAAAATTCGTTCGCGCTCTTTTTTTTCTTCATGCGAAACATCGTCTTTGAAATACTCTTTGGCAATGGTGTTTGGGCGGGGAGAATAGCGGGCAATGTAGGCCATATCATAGCCGACACCCCGCATCAAGTTTGCGGTTCCTTCAAAATGCTCTTTTGTTTCCCCGGGGAAGCCGACAATAATATCCGTGGTAATTGATAAGGGCGCGCGAAGCGTACTGCGAATTGTGGCGATTAAGTTTTGGTAGTGTTCTATGCTATGGTGGCGGTTCATGCGTTTGAGCGTCAAGTCATGCCCGGCTTGCACCGGAAGGTGAATATGTTCGCACATTTTTTCCGAATCCGCGACTGCCTGAATTGTTTCCTCCGACATATCCCATGGGTTTGAGGTCATGAACCGGATCCAAAAATCTCCTTCAACGGCGTTCATCAGCCGAAGAAGGCGGGGAAAATCGGTGAGCGCGTTCCATTTTCTGTATTTCAGCCGCTTTCCAATGCCCTCTTTCAGTGTTGGGTCAAAATAGGTGTTTACGTTTTGTCCAAGCAGGGTAATTTCTTTATAGCCGTTTTTCACAAGCTCCTGCACTTCATGCAGTATATCTGTGTGGGATCGGTATCGTTCGCGGCCTTTGGTGTAAGGAACGGCGCAAAACGTGCAGAAGTTGTTGCACCCCGCTTGAATGGGAATATATGCCTGAAAAGGCGAGCTGTAGTTCGGTTTGATTGCAAAAAAATCGTCGTTGGTGATGTCGCTTGAGCCAATGCGTTGCGGCGTTTTCGCATCCTTTGGGGTGATAAATTTTTTTTTGTAGAGAATATCGGCAAGCGCGTGGAGATTGTCCGTATCAAGTACAATATCAAACTTTTTTTGAAATACTGCTTTGTCATCCGGCAGCACGCATCCGGTTAAAAGCGTGAGTAAATCCTTGTTTGTTTTTTGCCGTTCTTGCCACAGATGAATGCGCGCAAAAATTCTGTCAATCGCGCTTTGGCGTATTGAGCATGCCTGTACCGCGATGAAGTGCGCATCACTTTCATTTTCAGTACGCTCCATTCCCAGGGTATCTAAAATTGACGCAAGCCGTTCCGCATCAGACTTGTTCATTTGGCAGCCAAAAACTTGAAGAAAGTATTTTTTTTGCATAAGCCAACTATATCAATGGAAGCAAAGGCGCGTCAATAATAGCGATACGTCTTTAATCATTTTTTAATACGTTTTTTTGGAACTGTTGAAGGTTTGTGTAAAACTGCCGTTTGCCAGGTTGCCTGAAATCTTTTATAGTAACTAATACATTTTAATTTTAATTTCATTTTGAATCTATGGCATCATTCAAGAATTTGTTTCATCGCTTTAAAACCGAACAGGAAGTTAATTTTACTGCTGATCTTTCTCCGGATGTCGTGCATTCTGCATTTGAACCGCAGAGAGTGGTGGCACAGCGGAGAGCGCCAAACGTATACCCCCAATTTGGCAAACGCTTTACCGCCAGGTTTCTCACATATTTTCTTGAACATCAAAGCGCGCTTGACCCGCTTGATCGGAGCATCTTAAATGTTGTTTCCATTCATAAAATTACCGTTGGTCGGTATTTATGGTGGCTTGAAAATACGCATCTTTTATGCCCGGTACACATGAATGAGAACGGAGTGGTGAATGCAGGGGTATATTACCGCGCGCGCCTGCATCGTTTGAATGAGTTGATAGAGCAGTATAGGGAAGCAGTATTTAGCGAATTTTAGAAAATTATAATACTTTTTTTTGAATTTCGTCCAGTACCCGTTCAATAAAGAGATTTTTGGAAAGTTCAAATGTTTCTTTTTCTCCCCGCTTGCGGATAGTAAGGTTTGGGCTGTCCATTTCTTTGTCCCCAACAACAAGCATATAGGGGATTTTCATTTTTTCCGCATTTCGTATTTTTTTCCCTACACTTTCTCCTGCAGTATCAACTTCAGCGCGAAGCCCCTGTTTTTGTAATTCCTGCGCAAG
>CAZHCQ010000034.1:0-8173 GCA_964531415.1 uncultured Gammaproteobacteria bacterium | reverse complement strand
ACCTTCGGTTAGTATACCATATTCCTCAACTCCCGCGTCAACAGGCGGGCTTACCACATCGTTAATATCGTCTCCGGAAAGCGTGCGCAAATTGCCGTCTTCAAAAATCATCACCACATACCCAAAAGCCGCGTTGGAACTGACGGTTAAATCAATAAAGTCCTCACTCACTTGGGCGGTAGTCAACGTACCGAAATCAATGCTGTTTTTTGAGAGTGAAAAACTAATCACTTCCGGAACGCCCCGATACACTGCGCCCGCCCTTAAGCGATAACTTGCCCCGAAAGTATCGCCCGCAATAATTTCACCGATAAGTTCCTTAAATGCATAATTTTGCGAACTGCCTTCACCTGCGCCAAACGTAACTATTGGGCTATATATTTTATATTGCGTACCGCTTATCTCTGCAGAAGCGATTTGAGCCAACACGAAAAAAACAAAAATACAAAAAACTATACAGCTATTTCTTTTGAATTTTTGCATTGCAAATTCCTAAATTACAAAATGGGCGGCGCGGTTTGATCTTCGTTCACTGCATCAGGCACAACACGAGAGGGAGCGGATTCAGCCTCTTTGCCCGCGTTTTTAAGGCTTTCTAGTTTCTGCTGTACCATTTCGTTTTCCGGGTTGTTTTTCTGAATCGCTAAAAAGTCAGCCCGCGCTAAATCCGTTTTGCCTAAAGCTTCATAAAGAGAACCCCGTACAAAAAGAGCATTCGCGTGGCTTGGATTCATCTGCAAGACATTGTTCACATAAAATAGGCTCTCTTTTGCGGCACCTTCGGTAATTTTTTCCTTTTTTGCAAGAAGATCATTGAACAAAAGCCTGGAAAGCTCATAATGAACATTCGCATTTTGAATGCCGCTTTGAAACTTCATCGCATCTTTCATCGCCAGTATCGCGGATTGTATATTTTCATTGACTTCGTACGCGCGCGCAACACTGATGCGCGCATCTGCAAAATCAGGCTTTAACGCAAGCGCCTGCTCAAACGCGCTGATTGCGGCAGTAAGCGCCTCCTTGTGTACCACCTTGCCTGTTGCAGGGTCAAGCGCTAAAATATACTGGTTTACTCCCCATGCCAAATGCAGTGCTGGGTTCGTTGGCTCCCGCGAGATTGCTTCTTTATACGAATCCAAAACGGATGTGCGGGCAGTTGGCGCATAGAGCGAGGCCGCTGAAAAAATTTCTCCGCGCCTTTGCCACAGCGCAACATTGTTCGGTTCCCTTTGCACTGCCAAAGAAGACGCATTCACCGCATCAACAAGCCGTGCTGAAACCGCATTTTGATCTGCCTTCTCTGCCCCGAGTTCCTGCTGAAGCTCCAAAAGCGAAAGCTGTGCAGAAATTAAATAGTACACGGATCTTTGCGGCAGATACTCCACACTCCTCATAATATCCGCACGGGCGCGGGCGAGCACGTCCGGCTTGAAACGCCCTTCTTGAACATTTTGAGCATTCCCAAGCGCACGAAGCGCCTTCTGATAAAACACTTCCGCCACATACACTTTCGTAAGAGAGGTAACACACACAATCACTGCCACAAAGCCGACAACGAAACCAAAGGAAACTGCAAGCGCGCTTTTTGGGGAATCGTTGAGCCCTGCGGTGAAAATCTGGAATCGATCAGATCTCTGTAATGCCGCGGCTTTTGTTGTAACCGCCATTGCAAACACAAGCAAAAAATATAAAGTGATGGGGAGCATTGCCAAAAGTCCGGCGCCTGCAACCGCCACGGCGCAGGCAAAAAACCCAAGCATGATAAAATCTAAATCCGTATCGCCTTCTTGCCCGCCGCTGTTTTTCACAAAGAGTAAGGATCGCACAAAAAAAACAATAAACAGCGCAATAAACGCGAGCCATGCAAACAATCCGGACCAGCCGGTTGTTACAATCAGTTCTAACACATTACTTGCGGCAGTCTGAAACCGAATTGCCCAAAACGGGCCGTTATTATAGGTTTCCGGACGAAACCGCGAAAAGCTATACACAAAATTCCCCGGCCCAACCCCAATAAGAAAATCTTTCACTCCGCTCACGCTTGTTGTTCGCGCGATATCCCATGAAAAATTCTGCGTAAGCGTTACTTCTTGGGGAATCACTGCTCGCTTATCATTCGGCAACAAGGAATTCAATACCGACGGAATCGGCGTGGTATAGCGCAGTACCCCAAGCACCACAATAAGCGTTGCAAGCCATATCCAGTTCGGCCGTATCGGGAGAGCATTATAACGCGAAAAAATGACGGTAATAATCACTGCTCCGCCAATCCCGGCGATCGTCCACCCGACATTGAAATTCACCACATTCAACGTAATGAGCGCAAGAAAAAAGATGAACAAAAAAAATACAAACGAAGCTATGGTATTTTTTTTATTTAAAAGCAAGGCCAAAACAACCGGAATTGCCGCCGCAATAAATATCACGAGTGAAGAAATTTGATCAAGCGGGTTAAACAACTCTTCTAACCCTGACGGGAGCGGAATCATTCTATACGCACTCACAAGCACCATCACCAAGACCACGCCCACCGAGGCGCACAGCGCAAAAATCATGCGATTCAAATCTTTTTTCGTGTTGATGGTATTTATAAACGTCACATAAAACAGCACAAGCCCGCATACTGAAAGGAGCGAGGGCAGGCCTGCCCGATCAAGCGCAATCAAGCTTTGAAGCCAGTCTTGTGAAAAAATAGTGCTTACCGCATACACGCCTAAAAATACCAGCAGGGGAATATCAAGCGGAGTTCTTAAAAAACGAATCTGCTTCTGCCGTATGCTCTTGCCAAGCCATGAAAGCGCCGCAACAATAGCAAGCACAAACAGGAGCACTTGCTTATTAAATTCAAAACGGTTCAGCGTAAAGGGCAAAAAGAAAAACGGCAAAAGAAAAACGGCCATAAAAAGGCATACAAAGCAGAGGCGATCAAGAAAGTGCGTTCTTTCGCCAGATTCTCCCCCCTCTACAGGAAATTTTTGAGAGCGCACGCGGGGCATAGGTTTAAATATCTAATTCTTTCACGTCTTTTGCGTGAGTTTGAATGAACTTCTTACGCGAAGGAACGTCGTCCCCCATGAGTACGGTAAAAATATGGTCAACAGCTTCGGCGTCGCCTATCGTAACCTGCTTTAAAGTACGCCGCGCTGGATCAAGCGTTGTACCCCAGAGCTGTTCCGGGTTCATTTCGCCCAAGCCCTTATACCGCTGAATTGTATATCCGCTTAGTGCAGTAACCGGCTCTGCAAGCAACTCCTCCGCCATATCTTCCCCGGCAATGGGCTTCGAGATGAATCCGCCCGCATCTGCCTTCTCTTCAACTGATTTATTTCGTGCGTTCTCGCTCTGTTTGTGCAAAAGCGCCTCCTGCAATTCTTCGTCAGAATAAATCCACTGAAACGACTTTCCTTTTTGTATGCTATAAAGCGGCGGTTGCGCAATATACACGTTTCCGGATTCAATCAGCGGGCGGTAGTATCGGTAAAAAAATGTCAAAAGAAGCGTTCGGATATGCGCGCCGTCAACATCCGCGTCAGTCATAATCACAATCTTATGGTAGCGCAGTTTTGCAATATCAAATTGTTCTCCAATGTTCGTGCCAAGCGCGATCACTAAAGATTTAATCTCATTATTTGCAAGCATTTTATCAAGGCGCGCCCGCTCAACATTCAAAATTTTACCCCGAAGCGGCAACACTGCCTGAAACCTGCGGTTTCTCCCCTGCTTGGTGCTTCCGCCGGCGGAATCTCCCTCTACAATATAGAGTTCCGATTCGTGTGCATCGCGCGTTGAGCAGTCTGCAAGCTTTCCGGGAAGCCCAAACCCTTCTAAAGCGCCCTTGCGCAAAACCGAATCCCGTGCGGCGCGAGCGGCTTTTCTCGCCTGCGCCGCAAGCACGGCCTTGCCGATAATGGACTGCGCATCCCGAGGGTTTTCTTCAAGATAAATCGTCAGCGCATCGGAAAGCACTTGCTCAACAGCTCCCCGCACTTCAGCATTTCCTAATTTTGCCTTTGTCTGGCCTTCAAACTGGGGGTCCGGGAGCTTCACGCTCACAATCGCGGTAAGGCCTTCAAACGTATCTTCTGAAGTCAAATTTTCTTCTTTTTCTTTCAAAATTCCCTTTGCCCGTGCATATTTATTTAACGTCCGGGTGAGCGCGCTTTTAAACCCGTTCATGTGCATTCCCCCTTCAATCGTATGAATATTATTCGCAAATGAATAAATATTCTCTGCATACTCGTCAGTATACTGAAACGCAATTTCTGCCTGCATTCCCTCCACGCTCTGTTCCGTATAAAAAATAACCTCCTGTTTTGCATCTTTGCCATTGTTTAAATGGCGCACATAAGAAGCAATGCCTCCTTCAAAATAAAATGAATATGAAGACGGCGTAAGAGGAATTCTTTCGTCAATCACCTGAATTTTTGTTCCTTTAGTTAAATAGGCCTGTTGGCGAAGATGATCCAGAATATATTTCAAATCGTAACTTAACACCGTAAAAATAGTATCATCCGGCTGGAAGGTAATCCGCGTTCCGGTTCGCCCGGTCGGCGCCTTTCCAGTTGCTTTCACCCTAGAGTGCGGCGCTCCGCGCTTATACTCCTGCATCCACAGCGTGCTTTCGCGGTATACTTCCGCTTTTAAATACACCGAAAGCGCATTGACGACCGACACACCCACTCCATGCAACCCGCCCGATACTTTATATCCGCCTTGCCCAAATTTTCCGCCGGCATGCAATGTAGTGAGCACGGTTTCAAGCGCGGAAACCCCGGTTTGTTTATGTTTTTCAACCGGAATGCCTCGCCCGTCATCTTCAACTTCAACACGAGCATCCGGCAAAAGCTTTATCAGGATAGTCTTTGCAAAGCCGGCCATCGCTTCATCAATGGCATTATCTACAACCTCCCAAATCATGTGATGAAGCCCCTCTTTTGCCGTGTTGCCGATATACATCCCTGGCCGTTTTCTCACCGGTTCAAGACCTTCAAGCACCGTAATTTGCTCCGCCCCATAGGCGGAGGCTGCCGCGGCTTTTTGCAATTCTGCTGTTTGTTTCGGCATAAATAAATAGGTTATCGTTATTACGCTTGCTCTGCGATCACACCCCCTAATCCCCTCACTGTCGCACGAAAACGTTTTTTCATTTCTGCAATAATTTTCTTTTCTTGCATCTCTACTTCTTTGTTCTCAAGTGTTCGTTCTGTTGATCCGTACACAAACCGAAACGCTAAACTTCTCTGCTTTTCTAAGGGTGCGGTATATTCGTCAATTAAGTGTACTCTGATAACTGGAAACCGTAAACTTGCAAAATAGGCTGAAATATCTCCATACGATACACAAGCGCCTAAAGACGCATCGGCCGAAAAATCAAAAGACATATCTCTTGTGATACGCGGAAACTTTGGCAGATCCTCATACGAAATCCGTTTTGCCAAAGAGCATGAAACCATATCTAAATTTAACTCAAAGTACGCCACATCATGCTTAATTTTAAAATCTTGAAGCAACATACTGTTCAATTGCTGAATTCTACCGATCGCAACTTTTTGATCTTTTAAAAACAAATCTGCCCCCTGCGTACCGATCTTAAAATCAATCAAACCATCAAGCACAAGAGCAGACAAAACTTCTTCAAAAACACCCTTATGCTTTCTATACAGCAGGGAAGGAGCATCTTTTTTCAAACACCATACTGCCGAACACACCGTAGGCTGAACCGGAAGCTCACCACTCTGTTCCGGCAAAAACACTCTGCCCACTTCAAACAAACGAATATCATCAGCCTCATGGAGATTGTGCGCGATATTCTTTAATAAACAGGGGAGCAGGCTAACGCGCAAAAATCCCTGATCCTCGTTCAGCGGATTATGCACGCGCACATGGTTCTCCTGGCCAAATCTCGCCATGCCCAAAGTTTTTGCGCTATAAAATGAGTAATTATACACTTCAGAAAATCCGAGGCGAACAAGAGCATGTTTTGCCGCTCGTTGCTGTTCAAAATGCTGATCCAGCTTTTGCGGACGCAAATCCGCACGCAAAAGGTCTTCTTCCAAATTATTATAGTTATACATTCTTCCAATTTCCTCAACCACATCCGCAGGCAGGCTTATATCAAGCCTGAAACTTGGCGGAACCGCACGAAATGCGTCCGCGCCAGACTCTTCAACCTGAAAATTCAGCCTCTCTAAAATCTCAAAAATCTCTTGTTTGGCAAATTCTCGCCCGAGCAATGTATGAACATACGCATACCGCACTTCAATCGGCGCGTTTTCTCGTATTGTCCCCTGATGAACTATTGTGCCTTTATAAGCAATGCCCCTGCATATCTGTTCAACCATTTCTGCGGCTTTTTCAATAGCCTTTTGCGGCAGTTCCGGCGCAATGCCGCGCTCAAAACGCATTGATGCCTCGCTCCGCAGGTCAAGCCTTTGGGAAGTTTTTCGTATGAAAAGCTTATCCGCGATTGGCGCCTGCAAAACAATTGTTTTTGTATGGTCGTCTATTTTGGTGTTTTCTCCGCCCATAACGCACAAAAGATCTATTACTTTTTTGCCGTCGTCCATAATTAAATCGGTTTCACTTAAATTTCGCTCTACTCCATCTAATGTAGTAAGTTTTTCCCCTTTTTTAGCCCTGCGAACAACTAATTTTTTCACTCCTTCGCCGTGCAGTTTGTCAAAATCAAACGCATGAAGAGGCGCCCCCAACTCCATCATCACATAATTCGTAACATCAACCACTGCGTTGATTGACCGAACCCCGGCGGCGCTTAAATAGTTTTTCAGCCACTGCGGAGATGTTCTCATCTGCACGCCTGTAATAACGCGGGCGCAGTATGCGTGGCACTCATCCGTGTTTTCAACAGACACATTCAAAACATCCGCTATGTTTGTATCCCCCTCGTGCACTTCAACCTTTGTTTCTTTCAGAGGAACACGAAAAAGCGCCGCAATTTCGCGGGCAAGCCCTCGTACTGACAAGCAATCCGGCCGATTTGGCGTAATTGATAAGTGAAAAATTGTATCATACATGTCTAGATATTTCATGAGTGAAACACCTATCGGCGCATCGTTTGGAAAAATCATAATGCCGCTTTGGTCAGGCCCTATACCAAGTTCTTCTTCAGAACACAGCATTCCCTCTGATACAACGCCCCGTATTTCTTTCTTCATAATCTCTCTGCCCCCAGGAAGTTTTTTCCCGGCCCGCACCACTGCTCCCTTCTGGCCTTCGGAAATATTTGGCGCCCCGCAGACAATTTGAAGAGGGTCCTCGCCCCTTCCAACCGCAACACTCGCAACTTTTAAATTGTCCGCGTGCGGATGAGGGGAAAGCTTAATCACCTCACCAATGATGACCTGCTCAAGCCCTTCACCGATCTGCTCCATTCGCTCAACTTCGGTTCCAGACATAACAAGCCCATCAACAATTTCTTGCAATGGAATGGTCATGTCAACGAATTTTTGAAGCCACTTCAATGATAATCTCATGAAAATAAATTTGAGCAATTTCCTTCACAATCCCTTAAAACTGGGCTAAAAATCTTAAGTCTGGGCAGTATACAAGCCGTATATCACTTACCCCATAATAGAGCATCATTACCCTATCAATGCCCATGCCAAAGGCAAAGCCGCTGTGCGTAGCTGAATCAACTCCCATATTTTTAAGCACATTCGGATGTACCATACCCGCACCGGCGATTTCAAGCCAGCCGCTTCTTTTGCATGCGGAACACCCTTTTTGTTCACAAAGGAAACAATTGATGTCCACCTCCAAACCCGGTTCAACAAACGGAAAATAGCTCGGGCGCACTCTTACCTTTAATTCCTGATCAAACAATGCTGAAAGAAGCCCCCTGATTGTTGCAATAAGATGGCGGATGCTGATCTGTTCATCAATCACTAAACATTCAAGCTGATGAAACGTCGTTTCATGAGACGCATCAGTGGCTTCGTAGCGATAACAGCGCCCCGGCACCACCAGCCGTACCGGAGGCTTTCTCTCAAGCATTGAGCGAAGCTGAACAGACGACGTATGGGTACGGAGCACCATTTCGTCCGCAAGGCGCAGAGTTCCGCTCTTTGTTATGACGTCTGATTCTATATGAAACGTATCCTGCATGTCGCGCGCAGGGTGATCTCGCGGAATGTTTAATAAATCAAAATTAAAC
>CAZHCQ010000033.1:0-5513 GCA_964531415.1 uncultured Gammaproteobacteria bacterium | reverse complement strand
ATCCGCAACACCGTATGCCAAAAGCAAAAACAGCGCGATGTGCGCGGTTGTTGCCTTTGTTGAGCATACTGCCTGCTCCGGGCCAGCTTTCAAATAGAGTGTTTTATCTGATTTCCGATCCACTGTGGAGCCAACAACATTGACGAGTGAAACTATCGCTACTCCCCTTTCCGCCCCTGCTTCCATTGCCTCAAGAACATCTGCAGTTTCACCGCTCTGGGTTGTAACAAGCATTAAGGTTTCCGGAGTCAAAAAATCTATGTAGTTTGAAAATTCAGATGCAACCGTAAAATTAATATGCTTATGCGCGATCTCGGAGAAAAAATACGTCCCAATCATAGATGCATACCCTGCAGTTCCGCACGCCACGGCAAACGTGCCATACGCATTTTTAATTGCCTGCACGACATCATAAAAATCCCCTTCATCTTGATTAATAACACGGCGCAAGGTTTCTTTCTGCTCCATAATTTCTTTAATCATAAAGTGCTCGTACTGGCCTTTTTCTGCCGCGTCCGTATTCCACTCAATTTCAATTAAGCGCTTCTGAACGGTACGCCCGCTCGCAATAGAAAATACGGCAAGCTCATGGGGATTGCCAATACGCACCACAGCCATTTCTCCGTCATCAAGATAATTTATTTTTCGCGTGTACTCTAAAAACGCAGGAATATCCGATGCAATAAAAAAATCGCCCTCCTCTGCTATTCCTAAAATCAGCGGAGATCCCTTCCTCATTGCGATTAACTCCGTGCCTCCGCGTTCGCCAAAAACAATCGCGTTTCTGCCCGTAATCTCCTCAAACGCGCGCCTTCCCGCATCAAATAACGAATGCGTTTTACGGTGGAAATGGAGTAAATTCGCAATGACTTCCGTATCGGTTTCTGTGCTGAATACATACCCCTCTTTTTCTAACTTTTCTTTCAAAGCGAGATAGTTTTCAACAATACCATTTTGAACAATCACAATTGAACGATCGTGCGATACATGAGGATGCGCGTTTTCTATAGTCACACCGCCATGAGTTGCCCAGCGCGTTTGCCCAATCGCCATGGTACAATTTTCAAAAAAATGTGTATCTTTATACTCGCCCACTTTCCCTACTTCCTTATATATTGAAACGTCCGCCTTCCCAAAACACGCAACTCCCCACGAGTCATAACCGCGATACTCCAATTTTTTCAATCCGTCTATTACCACGCGAGATGGATTTCTTGACCCAATGTATGCTATTATTCCGCACATAGAAAAGAGATAAAAGTTTCAGAGCACCAAAAAAAGCTAAAATTTCGGCACTGCAGTGGAAATGCCTATCTTATCTACAACGACTATTTTTTTATTGAGTAAAACATGAAATATAAACTCATCAGTGATGCTCTGGCGATAGGTGAATTCTTCTGTTTCCATCAGCGTATAACGAATTTCCCTGCCTAAAAATCCGCTGAACTTTGCGAGCGCCTGCGCAATCACTTTTGGGTCAAAACCGGTTCCAACAATAAGAATATCGGTAGGGGAATCTATTCCCGTAAACATGCCGCTAAAGACTAAATACACGACTGACGCCACGCTCTTCAACTCATCAATGAGCTGATTTTCTAAGAATATTTCTGCTTTACTAAAAAGTGCGGTGATCTCCTCAAAAAGGAAGAAATCATGGTTCGCTTGATAATAACGCTTGCCGTCCTTATGAAATGAAACAAGAAGTCCAAAAGTCTGTAAAATGTGGAGCTCTCGCCTGATGGAGTTGATAAAATCCCCGGTCATCCGCGACAATTCTCTCACAAAGTATGTTTTCTCCGGATTTCTTAAAAAAATGTTGAGAATTTTTACCCTCGTTCGTGAACCAAAAAGCTGTTCCATAGATATATTACAATGACCGAACAAGATATTTATACAAAGTTCTCCACATCAGAGATGAGTTTACCGCAACGCATATTTATATTATAATCAAATTGGGATCATGTAAAGGATAGATCAATTACATCGCTCGTATGCTCACAACTGAAACTGCTAAATTAGAAATCAAACAATCAGAAAACAAGGGGATTTTAAAATCCCTTATTTCTAAGGAAGAAAAACAGTTGGGGAAAATTATTATCCTCGTGAAACTCGCGGAAAAGATAGATCAGGGAGATCATCTGGTAAAGCGCATTATCAATGAAGCAAAATACAGCTACTATGAATCCCCTACAGATAACCCTGAAACCGCGCTTGAAAATGCTCTCCAGAAAGTTAATTTTCTCATTAGCCACATCGTCAAGGAAGAGGGCAAAGAATGGCTCACCCATCTTTCGATGCTGATTGCGGTTACGAAGGATGCGCAAATTCATTTTTCAAAGGTTGGTTTCATTCGCGCCTTTTTAGTGCAAGGGCACAAAATGAACGACATCGCTGGAAGCAACATTTTTGAAGATGAAATCAACCCCATCAAAGCGTTTAGTAATATTTTAAGCGGAGAAATCACAAAAGATAACATCATATTGTTTTGCACGGAAAGTGTCTTAGATTACATTTCACAGGATAAATTGAGAAAAACCGTGCTTGAGTATGCCCCCCGCAATGCGATTGACCATATTCAGACATTATTAGAAAAAGCTCCGAGTCAAGCAATTTTTTCTGCGCTGATTCTCAAGCGCGTTTTAAAAACAGCAGAGGCAAAGGATGAAGTGCCTATACTGCATGCTGAAGCAATTGAAGAGAAAAACCTTCACGATACGTTCAACACAGATGAAGCGGAAAATGCGCAGGAAGACAAAGCGCTCAAATTGATAGAAAAAATTCCGAGCACGGAAGCACCACACACAGAAATCAAAGCAGAAAAGAAAAAAACCTTAACGAGCAATACAGTGGATATGCAAGAAGATAGGGAAGAAGCGTCTGCCCCACAGCATGCACAACACCTATCAGAAAGCATGCCGTTTTCTTCAAAAAAGAACCAGTTGCTTGGCAAAATAATGAAGTCTGCTGTTGCATACATCCGTTCTATCACAGATAAGAGCGATCAGGCGATTCAAAACCGAAAAAATCGTGTCAAAACATTGACCGAGGCCATCAAAACTCCTATAGAACGTAAAAAAGCGCAGGCGCATAAAACTGGGGATCGGAACGGCAAACATGGTATTCATTCAGGAGTTATCGGCGCCCTCAAAATAGGTGTTCCCCTTCTCATCGTACTTATCGTAGGCGGCTTTCTTGTAAGAAATATCCAAAAACAAAAGGCGGAAATTGCAGAACAAAAGGCACGAGAAGAATACTTTGCGCTTGTTTCAAACATCAAAGACAAATTGAATGAGGCAATAGGAACACTCATTTATCAAGATAAAGACAAAGCAAAAAATATTCTCCTTCAAACAAAAAATTTGATTGACTCTCTCCCCGAAAACACGCCGGAGCAAAAAACGGATAAAGAAGAACTCCTCAAGCAAAATGATGAGTATTACCAGCTCGCGCTTGGGATTAAAGTACTTCGGGGGCTGAAACCAATCTTTGATTTTGCCACGCTCGATCAGGAATTATCACCCCCCGCACTGATTCTTGAGGGAAACATACTCTACACATTTTCAAGCGCAAATAATGCAATCTACGCATTTAATCTCACGTCAAAAAAAGGAGAAAAACTTGCAATTACCTCAAGCGGAGTTGGCGCCCTTAAAACATTTATTGGCAAAGTAGATGACGAACTTATCTTCTATGAAGAAAGCGGCGGGCTTGCAGGGTTTAATAGCGGGAGTAAAAAGATTATCAAAAAAGAAATTGACCGATCGTTTAAAACAAGTATCCTCGCCGTATATGCAAATAAAGTATATTCACTTGATACTGCAACCAACAAAATCTATAAGCACAATAAAACATTAACCGGATTCAGCAAGGGAGATGAATGGCTCAAAGATCCAGCAAATTTCAGCGGCGCACTTTCAATGAGCATAGATAGCACTCTGTGGGTGCTCAAACAAAACGGTGAAATACAAAAACTTTTTAAGGGCGCGGCTGAAGCTTTTCCTCTTGTAATAGAGCCTGCTCTCAAAACCTCCCTCAAAATTGATGCATCCTCAAATGAGGCTAACCTCATTGTTTTAGACTCTGCGACAGCACGGTTGATTTTTATTAACAAGTCTTCCGGGCAAATTGAAAACCAGTATATGTCCCCAGAGCTTCTTAGCCTGCGCGACTTTGCAGTACGCGATCTCACCGCATATCTTTTAGACGGCACCAAAGTATACGAAATCAGCGTGGACAAAAAATAAAAAACGCAGAACCAAAAAGGCAACGTGCATTCACGCGTTGCCTTTTTAATTCAAGAGCCGAGTGCTGTTTTTACTTAAACGTCACCTTCGCTCCTGCCTCTTCAAGGGCTTTTTTTGCTTTTTCCGCATCTTCCTTGGACGCGGCTGAAAGAAGCATCGCCGGAGCAGAATCAGCAATATCTTTTGCTTCTTTTAATCCGAGTGTGGTAACAGCGCGAATTGCCTTAATCACTCCAATTTTATTTTCGCCAGTTTCAGTAAGCTCAACATTCACTGTTGATGGTGCTACATCTTCTACATCATTATTCCCGCTCTCTTGCCCACCCCCTGCAGGCATCCCCATCATCATTGGCGCGGCGGCGGAAACGCCAAATTTCTTCTCTAAAACCTTTACGAGTTCGCTTAAATCAAGCACCGAGAGAGCGCCGATCTCATCTACTAATTTTTTAAACTTCTCTGGAACATCCTCTAACGATTCCTTCTTCTCATCTTCTGACATAGTGTGTCTCGTGTATGCATATCTCTAAATGTCTGCGCACCTAGAAGATAACAATTGTTATTTTAAAATTTTAAAATTAAATTTTAGCCTCTTTTATCGCCTGTAACACACCTACAATGCGCGATACATTACTTCTCATTGCATTCACAAATCCATAGAGCGGCGAATGCACTGCAAAAACGAGCTTCGCGCGAAGTTCATCGCGAGAAGGAAGGCTTGCAAGCGCAATTGCCCGTTCTTTGGTGATGACCTCTTTATTCAAAATTCCACCACGAATGACGAGGCGGTCGTTAAAGGCTTTTGCAAATTTGGCAGTAATGCGGGCCGGCGCAATTTCATCTTCAACACCAAAAGAGAATACTGTATTGCCTGCACATTGATCATCTTCAAGTGTAATTCCTGTATTTTTTAATGCCATAACAGAGAGAGTTTTTTTAATCATCTTCACTTCTACGCCGGCATTCCGCGACTCTTTGCGAAGCGCGTCTTGCTCGGAAACGGAAAGGCCTGAAAAACTCGCGAAAATGACGGATTTTGCCGCCTTCAGCTTTTGCTCTAATTCTTCTCGTTCCTGTTCTTTTTGAGATCGTGTTTTCGCCATATCTATGATGATGAATTACTGTAAAAAAATAAAAACGGGCACACCATACCCGTTCCTCTTCGGCCACAACTGTAATGGCCGCTCACTTTCCTCGGCAAGATATTAAGCCTTTTTAAAACGGCGCTTGCTGTCTTTGGATATGTATTATGTATTAGGATACTATCTCAAT
>CAZHCQ010000032.1:0-2663 GCA_964531415.1 uncultured Gammaproteobacteria bacterium | reverse complement strand
GGCAGATTGGCGCTGTGCTCTGCAACGATATTCACAATTTGTGAACAGGACACAACGCCATTTGCGCCTGCTTTTGTAAATACCTCTGCGTGCTCTGGTTTGCTGATCCCAAAACCGGCAATGCAGGGCAGGCTTGTGTGCTGTTTCACTCTTGTAATGAAATCAAGAGATTCCTGCTCAAAGCGTGTTCGTGCGCCGGTAATGCCGGTTATGGTAACGAGGTATAAAAACCCGGACGTTTTTTTTGAAATTTCTAGAATCCGTTCGTTTGGAGTTGTCGGGGCCATGGCAAACACCTGCGCGATGCCGTTTTGTTCTGCAGATGAGATATAAAGGCCTGCATCTTCTATGCTCAAGTCTGGAATCATGAGCGCGTCAATCCCGGCTTCCCTTATGCGTTCGTAGTAGGCAATGATGCCTGTTTGGTATATCACGTTGGCATATTCAATTAAAAAGAACGGCGCCTTGCTGTTATACTCGCGAAGCCGGGCGTAGAGTTCCAAAAGCTGTTTTTGGCTAAGCCCTGCTTTGATCACTTCGGCGTGGGCTCTTTGAAGCGTTGGGCCGTCTGCAATTGGGTCTGAAAAGCTCGCTGAAAATTCAATCATGTCTGCGCCGGCGTCAAGAAGCGTTTTGTACGCCTCAAAACTGGTTTGAAAATCAGGATACCCCGGCACCATGCCGGCAACGAAAATGGGAGTATTTTGAAAAGCGTCTTGTATTTTTGGTGTAGTCATAGGTTAGGATTTATGCGTCAGCGCCCATACGTGATCAACATCTTTGTCTCCCCGTCCGGAGAGGTTGATCACCACAATATCTTTGGGCGCGGCAGTTTTAGCGTACTCGCTCAAATAGGCGATCGCGTGCGCGGATTCAAGCGCCGGAATAATGCCTTCTTTTTGTGATAACAGATAAAATGCGTCAAGCGCGTCTTTGTCGTTTATCGGGTAGTAGCGTACTCTGCCGGTGTGTGCAAGATGCGCGTGTTCCGGGCCAACGCCGGGATAATCAAGCCCGGCGGAAACGCTGTATGCTTCAATCACTTGCCCGTCTTTGGTAGAGAGAATGCGCGAAAGCGAGCCGTGTAAAATGCCGTCTTTGCCCGCGCTGATTGCGGCGCCATGCTCCCCTGTTTCTACACCTTTTCCTCCGGGTTCAAGGCCAATGAGGCGCACGCTCGTATCTTCTAAAAATTCGTAAAACGCGCCGATTGCATTGCTTCCCCCTCCGACGCACGCCAGAATTGCAGAGGGAAGCCTACTCTCTTTTTCTAAAATTTGCTGTTTAATTTCCCTGCCGATAACCGCTTGAAAGTCCCGAACAATCGTTGGATATGGATGGGGCCCCACAACAGATCCGATAATATAAAATGTCGTGCGCACGTTCGTAACCCAATCCCGTAATGCCGCATTGGTGGCGTCTTTCAAGGAACCAATGCCCGGGCGCACTTCAACCGGGTTTATTTTTGCGCCGCATATCTGCATGCGCATTACATTCATGTGCTGGCGCTTGATGTCCTCAACGCCCATGTATACTTCAACCGGTATATTCAAAAAAGCGCCGATCATTGCGATTGCGGCTCCATGTTGGCCTGCCCCGGTTTCAGCAATAATGCGTTTTTTATTCATGAATCGCGCCAAAAGCCCCATACCAAGGCCGTTATTGGTTTTGTGCGCTCCGCCATGCAGGAGATCTTCCCGTTTTAAATAAATTTTAAAACCAAAATGTTTTGAAAGATTGCCCGCACAGTACAGCGGCGTTTTGCGCCCGAGATAATCTTTTGAAAGCAAAGCGAGTTCGCTTTGCGCGGCGCTGTTCTTTTGAAACGCTGTGTATGCATGCTCAAGTTCAGAAAGAGCCGGCATCAGCGTTTCCGGAACAAATTGCCCACCGTAGTTTCCAAAATATTTTTTCATGACTTCACTATAGTAAAACGCATGTTAAAAAGCAATCCTAAAAACATCCGTCCGCCTAAGGCGAACGGATGTTATACTGCAGTAATTGCAACTTCGGTAAAGTGCTGTCTGTGCCCGAGCTTTCTTCTATAGCGAACCTTGCGTTTGAATTTTATAACCGTGATTTTTTTTAATCTCCCCTGTTTGGTTATTGTGCCCTTTACTGCGGCGCCTTCAACATGGGGCGTGCCAATGGCTACGTTTTTTCCGTCTTCATCGGCAGTAAAAAGCACCTCTTGAAATGCAACAGGGCTACCTTCAACGCCTTCAAGCTTTTCAATGCGGATTTTTTTTCCTTCTTGAACTTTATATTGCTTCCCGCCGGTTTGTATAATTGCAAATTTTTCCATACCCATTACCTACGTTATTTTAATTGCTGATGGATTATAGTAAGAGATCGCGTTTCTGTCAATCGTAAAGACAAATCTACTTTCCCTCTACAATCGTATCAATAATGCCGTATGTGAGCGCTTCTTTGGGGGACATGAAGTAGTCCCGGTCTGTGTCAGCCTCTACCTGCTTTAAGGATTTGCCCGTATGTTTTACGAGAATTTCGTTCAAGCGGTCTTTTGTTTTGAGTATATGCTCCGCATGAATTTTTACGTCAGACGCTTGGCCTTCGGCCCCGCCCATGACTTGGTGAATCATGATTTCAGCGTTTGGCAGGGCAATGCGTTTTCCTTTTGCGCCGGCGGCAACAAGGAGCGC
>CAZHCQ010000031.1:0-4964 GCA_964531415.1 uncultured Gammaproteobacteria bacterium | reverse complement strand
CGTGCGAGAGTATCCTGATCGTGTGCGTTTCCATCTTCTTCGTGCTCTTTATCAAACTCCTTATTCAGGGTGCGCCGTATTTCGCGGTAATGGGGTAAACGCAGGGAATTGGCGCATGCGTTTATATAATCCTTATACGTTCCTTCTATGCTGTACTCTGTTTGTAATTCGCTGAATTGCTCTTCAGATAAATCAAAAATTTTATGCCGTACCTCTGATAAGCTTTGAAAACCTTGCTTTGCGGTATCTATGTCTATATTGCCGCAAATTAAAAATTCATCTCCTCCGTGTTTAATAATTGTGCATCCGGGAAATTCATCTTTCATTTTTTTCTTTAGGAAGTGCAGGTATATATCAACAAGGTTAATATGCCTGCCCGGGCCTCTCTCAAGCAAGCTTTGAGGCGCATGCTCGTTGGTTGGCCCCATTGCTTCTATATCCAGCACGATGAAGACATTTGTATCCTCATGATTCAGTGCTTTAATAAATTCCTGGGTTTGCGCCCAGTTTTTGCTGTTTACCCCGCCAAGTAAATCTTTTTCTTTGCCGTGTATCGTAACCAATGTGCTCACCTTGAATTTCTCCTCATGAAGCTGGAGCAGGTCGTGATTATCATAAGTTTGAAGTTTTGCCTCAAGGCTTAATTTTTTAAATGGAGACAATCGGTCAGTATGTATCTCTATCAAAGACAACAAGTCGCTAGTTGATTTTCCTAGTAATAACGCTTCTTCCATACTGTTCACCTTATACTTTATATATAAAAAGCGTTTCCATTCGCCCGCGCTTGCCCTTGAGCACTTCAATTGGCTGTATGTTCTTGAACGGAAATGAATTTGCAAAAATAAGCGTGCCTGCTTTCATGCGCGGCACGAGCCGTACTAAAACCTTTTCCATAATTTTAGGCATTAAATAGCAAAATACCACATCTGCATTTTCTATATCTGCCTTATAAAATGACCGCAAAAGCACGCGCGCGCGAACGCGGGGATAAAAAATACGTTTATAAAGAAATGAATAAAAGTAGGGCGGAAGATTGCTCTCGTATCCAACCCCCTGGAGGTTATAGTGCTTGGATACACGAAACAGCACTCTGCCGTATGAACAGCCAAGTTCATAAAATATTTTCTTCCCAAGAAAATATTTGGCCGACTCCTCTCCAGTCAGTTTTTTGATTATTGATCGGTTGGACGAAATTGTGGGAACTCCTTTGATAAACAAATGGATCAGGCTGTATGCGTATAAAAAACAAAAAATAAAAAGAATAATTAAAAAAAGAATTAAAATTGCGGTGTTCGTGGTATAAGACATCTAAAGATCGGTTACAATAGCTTCGTTACATGAGTAATTGCAAAATTTTTGCATGTATGTTTTGCATCTCTTCTTCGCTCCGCGCATGTGCTTTGCTGAAATTAATATCTTCAATTGCAAACAAGGGAATGAGGTGATAATGAAAATGCGGCACTTCAAACCCTGCAATTACCGCGCCAACGCGCACACACCCCGATGCTTTATGAATTGCAGGTGCAATTTTTTTCGCGGTTTGAAAAACAGCAGAGTAATAGGGTTCCGGCACATCCAAGAAGTAATCAACTTCAATTTTTGGTACAATAAGCGTATGGCCTAAATTAAACGGCTTGATGTCTAAAAAGGCAAACGTGTGGTCGTCTTCAAAGATTTTATAACTTGGTATTTCCCCATTGATAATTCGTGTAAAGAGAGTTGGCATAGAAGTATAGTATTATAGTATCAAAAAGTATCATATCATAAGAGTAAAGTCCAAGATATAGGCAAAATTGTTAAACGCCCCCTATTTTTAGAAGTCTTTGTCTGTGGCTTTGATGAAATAAATTTAAAACAATTTTATAACAAAATGTCAAGTAGCAGTATTACAATAAGAATAAAAAGGCTTCAGGATTTTTTGCCTTTTGGCCATGCGGCACTTATTGCTTCACAAGAAGGCATCTATTATTACACTGGAATTTATAGCGACGAATTTATAGTGCTTATTACGCATAATAAAACATTTATATGTGCTGATAAGCGTTCGTTTGAGAGTATTCCACACGTAATGCACAGCGTATATATGGCAATATTGCTTGATTTTAAAGCAAAAAATGAGATTGCGCGGATTGTTGCTGTTGATGCTGTTAAAACAATTATTTTTGAACCATCTATTCAATATATCAAGCTAAAAAGACTTAAAAAATTGTTTGCTAAAATGCGTTTTCGGGAAAAATTGTTCCACGAGGAACAATTAAGCAGGCTAGAAAACGCCAAGAATGTTCCACGTAGAACATTCTTCATAGATGAATTGCAACAGCTGAGGCGCATAAAAGACAAAGATGAAATAAAAATCATGAAAAAGTCTCTCAACATTGCTGAAGCAGTCATGCAGATAATCAGAAAGAAACTCAAGGAGGGCGTATCAGAGGTTGAAATTGTGTTTGAAATTCACAAAATTGCTCTTACGTTTGGTTGTGCCGAGCTCTCTTTCCCGCCGATTGTTGCGTTTGGCCGTAATTCTGCTATACCGCATCATCTTTCTACGTATAAACGCCTTCGGTTAGGCGAGATTGCTTTGATTGACCTCGGCGTAAAATGGAAAGGGTATTGTTCGGATATTACAAGAACATTTTTCACTGGAACGCCCCCAAACAGTATTGTTAAAAATTACACTTACGTCTGCAGTGCCATTGAGAAGGCGTTCACTTCACTCCAGAGCGGAATCAGGGCGGATAAAATTTATGCTCTTGTTCATAAATCCTTCCACGAGCGTGGTGTTTCAGAGTTATTTACTCACGCGGCCGGGCATGGCATAGGGCTAAATATTCATGAATCCCCTGGTTTTTCCCCAAAAGATAAGCACAAACTGTATGAAAACGAAATTATGACCATTGAGCCGGGTTTATATTCTCAAAATTGGGGCGGCATTCGTCTTGAAAACATGGTTATTATTCAAGCGAGTAAAGCTTTTGTTTTAAACCATCTTCCCCTAGATTTAGATTTTGCCATTCTTAAACATATGTAGCAAGAATGTTCCATGTGGAACATTCTTGCTTTTGTTTTACTATGCTTGTTGCCTGTGTCATCTGCAGTAAGTTTATTCTATAGGATAATGTAAATAATTATTTTACAGAACGGCGTAAAGAATCAGTAATTGACAAATTTAAAATATAGTGATATTGTTATTTTAGATTAAAATAACATTAAAAATATGGGATCACTATTTTTTAAACTTGCGTTTGTTGTTGTTGCCGGCACAATTATTTATTTGATTGGCTACTTGTTTATCAACGCGCTTATTCGGTTTTCTGCTTGAAAGACCCATGCGGCATTGCTCGTAGGGGTTTGATGTATCAAACCTCAAAATGAAGACACAATTCATCAGGGCGTGCTTCATCGCATAGCTATACAATTCGTGCGAGATCAAAAACGGTGGTATAATAATGCATGCATTCAAGGTATCATTACTATGGAAGTTGAGAAAATTTTTAAACTCGCCGCAACAGAGCTTGCATCAGACGTGCATTTGTTGGTTGGAAAGCCTCCTATATTGAGAATCAATGGGGATTTGGTTGAAGTAGAGCTTCCGCCATACACAAACATGCAGGTAAAAGAAGCGCTTTACTCCCTTTTAACGCCGGAACAGAAGCGCATCTATGAGGAGCAAAGAGAGCTTGATTTTTCGTATGAATTCCCCGGTATTTCGCGCTTTCGCATTAATCTTCATTTTGAAAAGAAAAATTACGGGTTAGTTGCACGGCGCATTGATTATCAGGCGCCGGGGCTGAAAGATTTAAATATACCCGAAGTGATTTATAAACTCACGCGTTTGCGGCAGGGGCTTGTGCTTGTAACTGGCCCAACCGGATCTGGTAAATCTACAACTCTTGCAGGAATGATTGAAGAAATTAATACCACCCGAAAAGCGCATATTGTGACGCTCGAAGATCCGATAGAATTTGTGTATACATCCAAGAAGTCAATTATCCGCCAAAGACAGCTTGGGGACGACATGCTTTCCTTTGCGGAAGGTCTGCGTCATGTGTTGAGGCAGGACCCGGATATTATTTTAGTTGGCGAGATGCGGGATTTGGAAAGTATCGCACTCGCGTTAACGCTCGCTGAAACTGGCCATTTGGTTTTTGGAACTCTCCATACGCAAAGCGCGGGAAAAACGGTTGACCGCATTATTGATGTTTTCCCGCCGCATCAGCAATCGCAGGCTCGGGTTCAGCTTTCAATGACCTTAAGCGCAGTGATTGCGCAGCGCCTCGTAAAAACAATTGACGGAAAAAGAACCGCGGCCCGTGAAATTATGATTGGCACGCCTGCGATTGCAAACATGATACGGGAGTCCAAAGTAGCGCAGATAGATTCAGTGATACAGACATCCTCTGCCGAGGGCATGATTTTTATGGATCAGCATTTAGTGGAGCTTTACAAGCAGGGAATTATTTCAAAGGATGAAGCGGCATCGTGGATTGCAGGAACAGATTATTTGAAAAAGCTTGAAAAAAATTCTGACCATTTCTCTATAGAGTCAAAATAAAAATGAGTGTGTTTACAAGTTAAACCGCATTGCTTATATTGACTATGCGCATTCTTCCTGTTATTTTTTGCATACGTTTTCATCAAGCGCCCGTAGCTCAATTGGATAGAGTGTGTGGCTTCGGACCACAAGGTTGCAGGTTCGAGTCCTGCCGGGCGTACCAACTTTTGCCTTAAACAGCCTTTGTTTTAGCGATTTATGCGATTCTAATATGAGAGTGTAGAAGAATAGCAGTGAGCCATTGGATTTTGAGATTGAAAAAAGTGGAGTTTCAAGAAGGTGTCAGTAAAGTAAGAGAAAGAATGCTAAAAGCAAGGTTAGGGGAAAAGGATATACTCGAAAATTTTGATACGTTGAGCCATACGTCATGAAAATTAGTATCATCACATGACTACGCAACCGGAAAACCGCA
>CAZHCQ010000030.1:0-7823 GCA_964531415.1 uncultured Gammaproteobacteria bacterium | reverse complement strand
AATATGGTTAAGTGAGGCAATCTTATGTAGTTTTTATTATATGCGCGGGAGAGGCTTGTATACTTGTGTATAGGCTTCATTTGTACCGCAGATATCTTTATGGCAAAACACTCAAAGCGTTATACAAAAAACAAAGAACTGGTTGAGCCAAATCGGAGTTATTCTCTTGATGAGGCGCTTGCCCTTTTAGAAAAGACTGCAAATACAAAGTTTGATTCATCGGTAGAAGTGCATGTAAAGCTTGGGATTGACAGCAAAAAGGGGAATGAGGTTGTGAGGGGCGTGGTTGCGCTCCCCAACGGAACCGGAAAAACCAAACGAGTTGCGGCGTTTACAAATTCAAAACAAAATGAGGCAAAGTCTGCCGGCGCGGACATTGTTGGCGGGGCAGATTTAATCGCCGAGATTAAAAAAACAGGGAAGTGCGATTTTGACATTGCAGTTGCAACGCCGGACATTATGAAAGATCTTGCCGCCGGCATTGCGAAAGTTTTAGGGCCGAAAGGGCTTATGCCTTCGCCAAAGAATGAAACCGTTGCCGAGCAGATTGCTGATGTGATTTCTGCGTTAAAAAAGGGGAAGGCGAATTTCAAGAATGACGATCATGGCAATGTGCACATCGGTTTTGGGAGAATTTCATTTGGAAGCGAGAAACTCAAAGAAAATTTTGATGCATTTATGAGCGCCTTAAAATCTGCAAAGCCGGAGAATTTCAAAAAAGTATTTATCAAGGGCGTCACGCTCTGTACCAGCATGGGGCCTGGCATTTCGGTACAGCTCTCATAAAGCGTGTCGTTCGCGTGCGTCTTGTTTGCCCTTCGTTCTATGTTTGATGATATAACACCAAAACAAAATCCACAATCAGCGCCAGCGCCACTGGATGAAGATGTTTTTGCTGACAATTTAGAACTGCAAAGCGGCGAGGCGGAAGGGAACGCGCTAAAAACAGAAATAGCAAAGACGCGCATCCCGCAGCCGCAGAAAGGGGATCCCTCATCGTTTCCGCCGGCTCCACAGAGAGGGGCGCACTATTCTGCTTCTGCGTATGCACAGCCAGTTGTGCCTTTTGCTCCGGCAGTGAAAGGCGATGTTCCGGTAAGCAAGCCGATGCCCATGCCAATGGTATATGGGAGAAGAAGGCTTGTGGTGTTCGTATTAAGCCAGATCGTCCTGACGTTGTTAATTATAATCGGCATTTTGAGTTATAAGCTTCTCGCCTCCCCGCACACAAAGAGTAGCTTTGGAACGGATAGCTCACGTGTTGTGCCTGCGCCAAAACAGCCGAATGAAACGCCTTCAAAAGAACCAGCGAAAGAGCCGGAGCCAATCAAGAGTATTGTACCCGATGAACCTCCACTGGTTCGCGAGGAAGTGGTGCCTCTGCCTCCTCCTTCTCCGCCTTCCCCGCTTGATACAGACAATGACGGCCTTACCGATGAAGAAGAGCTCTCTCTTGGAATAAATCCGCGGGTTCCGGACACAGATTTTGACGGGCTTGGAGATTTTGAAGAAGTGAAGATATATCATACAAATCCTGCACTGAAAGATACTGACGGCGATGGATATATTGATGGAGACGAGGCGAGAGACGGATTTGACCCTGCAGTTGCAGGAGGGAAGCTTAAAAAATAATAGAGCCTTATTTTCATGAGTGATTATTCTCAACAAAATTCTGTCCTCCCCGCTCACGCGAACCCGCTTGAAGTTGGCCCCGGCAACATCGTTTCAGCACAAGCATACCATGCTGAACAATCATCGGATGTACATGAGCAGGAACAATCTTTTGTTGGCGATGGCGATGACGGCTTGCCCGTATTGACGGTGGAACAGGACGGGCAACAACCATTATCACCTTTACAACAACAAAACCGAGGCGAGTTTCAAGGAGGAGGCACAGTTTCACCAGAAATAATGCAAGGGAACCAGTGGGGCAACAACGCGCAGGTTCAAGAAGAAAACACCGCTACCATATACTCTATGCCGCATCGCGGGGCGCCTGCAGAAGTGTACACGAATTTGAGTGAGCCTGTTTCGCCTTTGCCGAGCATGCCTCTTAAAAGAAGCGCGAAGAAAGTGGTTCTCATTTCTCTTGTTGTGCTTGTTGTTCTTGGAGGAGCAGGAATATTTGCGTATGATGCTTTATTCCGAAATGTGGCGCCTCTGCCACAGCAACCCCCGGCCGATCCCTTGCCGCCGGTTGATAACCCGCCTCAAGGCACACTGTCTCCCGGCGGAATTGATACGGTGAAAATTCCAAAAAACGAAGAGAATAAAATTGAAAAAAATCTCGTACTTGAGAATAAGCTTGGAGAAACAATTGGAAGAGCACGCGTGGTAATTGATCGGGCAGAGATAGAGGTTGGCATGGAAGAAACTATCTCTCTTGCAGGAGTTGCCCTTGATGACATAGAAGAGACCTCAACGCTCACGAAAAAAGAGCTTCTGCTTCATCAGTCGGTTTCCGGGCTTTATACCATTTCTTCCCCGAAACTTGAATTTGAAAAACCTATTGAAATCACCATTGGTTTTAATGCCGATATCATTGCCGCGCTTCCCGAGGTTGAGGTTCAAAATTTACGTATTGGCTTTATTGAACAAGACGCGCCGCAGAGTGAAGCAGGAGAGAGTACAAAAGCAGTGAAGTGGTATCTTTATTCAAGCTCAAAATTGAATGAAACATCAGATGCGCTGACGGTTACCGTGTCCAAATTGCACGAAGCATATTATGCAGTTATTTCCTATGATGCAAATGAGCGGGTAGATGCGGCATTTTCGGCGCGAAAAATTGTCCCGGTATCAGTGGATTTTCCCCTCGGAACAGATGCAGATAGTGATGGACTCACCGATGAAGAGGAAAAGATTTTTGACACCAATGCACAGCTTGTTGATACTGACGGCGACAGGCACGATGATTTTACTGAAATTTTTGGCCTTTATGATCCAACCAAAGGCGGTGGCGCACAATTATTGGATAATAAGTTTTTTAATACGTATAGAAATGTGCAGTATGGGTACACGGTGCTCTATCCCGCAACGTGGCTTGTAAGATCTCTTGATTCGCAGTCCACAAAAGAAATTATTTTTACGTCGCCTTCAAGTGAATTTTTTGGCATTCTTGCTGAAACAAACCCTGTGTATTTAACCTCTACCCAATGGTATCTTTTGCATTCCGGGCTTTCTGGAGATGAGGAAGTTAAAAAAGCGCGTGCAGGAGTTGAAGAGATGAAAATTCACAACGGCCTTACTGTTTCATTAAGCCCTGATCGGTTTCGCGCATATCTTGCGTATAAGGATCAGATGTTTACCCTTACTTATAATACGGTTAATGCAAAAGAATTGAATTTTAAAGCTATTTTCCGTTTTATGCTTGAGAATTTTGAGATTATCAACTTTGACACGACATCAGCTGCACGCGGGAAAACTATTCCAGAAGGGCAGGAGAAAAAAGAAACTCAAGAAGATATACCAGCACTACCACCAGAAAAAACCCCCGAACCATTGCCTCTGCCGCTAATTTCAAAAGAAGCGTTTGTTTCATCGGAAGATTTGAAAACCGCGGGCATAGATGCAGAAAAATTTTCAGGAGATCTTTCCCATGGTAATTATAGTATTAGGGGTACGCCAGTGCAGGTGTATAAGGGCACCGCGCCTGATATACTTGATATGATGGTTGATGTTGAATCTGATACAGCCCGCAGTTCAAGCCTTTTATTCCAAAATACCCAGTCCCTCATGAAGATTCTTGCGGCATCGGTGAATGAAGTGCAGGTGGATAGCGTTGCAAGCGCACCAGTTGCAATGGGAGATGAGGCAGTGATGATTACTTTAGGAAATGCGGCCATTGGTAGCGGCACGGCACCAGCGCAGACAAAAGTGCTGGTTGTGCGCTACAAGGAGGCAGTTTTTTCCATTCAATATATAGAGAGCATTGAAGCGGAGGCATTGGCACTCGCAAAAGCGCTTCTACCAAAGATAGATGCATTTAGAAATCAACAATCCGCGGCGTCTCAAAGTTGATACAAAACGGATTGAGCAGATGATAAGCCGCGCGCAAGAAAAGTTTTCCTTGTCTGATATGTTTCAGATCACCGTGAGCTTCGTATCGCGAGCTGAAATGCAGCGCCTGAACACCCTGCATCGCGGTATCCCGAAAGAGACTGACGTATTATCGTTTTCATATAGGGAGGGCGTAGCGCGTGATCCGGGAAACATTCAAGAAATTGGGGATATTATTATTTGCTCTGACATTGCAAAAGATCAGGCGAAGATTTATCAACATTCCTGTGCTCGCGAGGTGCTTTTTTTATGTGCCCATGGCTTGCTTCACATTCTGGGCTATTCTGATGATACAGAAGCAGAGGCAGAAGAGATGAGGAAATTGGCACATGAACTTTTGGCTTTAAATTGAGGAATTGTTCAATTCAGAGAAGTACTATATAATGATTTCATTGGTTTGTAGGCGTAAATTACATGAAAAAGAAAATTATCGCTGGTATAGATATAGGCTCCACGTTTATCCGTGTTGTTGTTGGCCAGGCTGGTGAACACGGTTTGAGTATTATCGGATTAGCAGAGGTTGATTCTGACGGCGTAAGCAAGGGCGTGATTACGAGCATAGAGGATGCGGTGTCGCGGATTTCCCAAGCTTTGGAAAAGGCAGAGCGCATGACAGGCGTTCCTATTGAGAGCGCGGTGGTAAGCATTTCCGGCAATCATATTGTGTCCCATATGAGCAAGGGCGTGATTGCCGTGAGCCGTGCGAACGGTGAAATCAACGAAGAAGACATTGACCGCGCAATTGAAGCGGCACAGACGGTTTCTATACCCCCAAATTATGAGATACTTCATGTGATCCCGCGCCAGTTTTCGGTTGACAATCAGCCCGGCATTAAAGACCCGATCGGCATGACCGGCATTCGTTTGGAAGTTTGCGCGCAGATTATTCAAGGGCTTTCCGCGCAGATCAAAAACCTGACAAAAACGATTTATAGAACTGGCGTTGATGTTGATGATGTGGTTGTTGCAGGGCTTGCAACGGCCGAAGCGGTTTTAAGCAGACGGCAAAAAGAGCTTGGCGTGTGCGTTTTTAATATCGGCGGTGCAACAACCAGCCTGTCTGTATTTGAAGAGGGTGATATCATTCATACTGCGGTTATTCCAGTTGGCTCATCTCATATTACCTCTGATATTGCAATTGGGCTTCGTACGTCCCTTGATACTGCAGAAGAGATTAAATTTCGCTATGGTACCGCGCTTCCAGAAACAGTTGATAGGCGCGAGGATTTAAACCTTGAAGAAATATCCAAGCATGATACGGGCGTTGTTTCAAAACATCATATTGCTGAAATTATAGAAGCGCGTGTTGAGGAAATTTTCAAGCTTGCGGATCGGGAGCTTGTTAAAATTGAACGGAGCGGGAAGCTTCCGGCCGGAGTGATCTTAACCGGGGGAGGCGCAAAACTTGAAGGAACCATTGAGCTTGCGCGAAAGATATTCAGGCTCCCTGCTTCTTTGGGGTATCCGCGAGAGGTTCCCTCGGCAATTGATAAGGTCAATGATCCTTCGCTTACGTGCGGAGTGGGGCTGGTGGTGTGGGGGTATAATAGTTTATCTGGCGAGAATACCCGGAAAGGACTCATTCCTTCATTCGTTTCAACATCACAGGTTACAAAAAAGCTGCAAAAATGGCTTAAGTCGCTTTTGCCTTGAATAGCCTGATCGCAAAGGTTTTTGTCAAATTTGTTTTTCTTTTACTTTTTTGATACCATAGTGGCATTATTTTAACTTTATAAATTGAGTATGAATATCTTTGCTAAGGCAAAATTGGTAACCCCCGCTCCATTAAAGAAGCAGATGGTTGATGAAAAGTCGTTGAGTCATGTGAAGGAGGTAAAGCCAGAAATTCAAACATTCGCAAAAATAAAAGTTGTTGGCGTTGGAGGGAGCGGCAATGCCGCCTTGAACCGCATGGTAGAAGCAAATATTCGCGGAGTGGAGTTTCTTTCTGTAAATACTGACGCGCAAGCGATTCATTTTAGCAAAACGCCGGTTAAGCTCCATATCGGAAAAACTGCAACGCGAGGGCTTGGCGCGGGCATGAACCCGGATCTTGGGCGCAAGGCCGCGGAGGAGAATCAGGAAGATCTTTTAGAGCGGCTGAAAGGTGCGGACATGATATTTATTACCTGCGGCTTAGGCGGAGGCACCGGCACCGGCGCTTCGCCAATTATTGCGGATGTAGCGCGCGAGGTAGGCGCATTAACGGTTGCGGTGGTTACAAAACCGTTTAGCTTTGAAGGCGCGCAAAGAAAAGCAATTGCTGAAGCAGGGCACAGCGAGCTTGCGTCTAAGGTGGATGCAATTATTACCATCCCGAATGACCGCCTTTTACAGATTATTGATAAAAAAACCTCGCTTCTGGAGGCGTTTTCAATTGTTGATGAAGTGCTCAAGCAGGGCGTGCAGGGAATTTCTGAAATTATTACGGTCCCGGGGCTGATTAATGTTGACTTTGCAGACGTCAAGGCAATTATGCAAAATGCCGGATCCGCATTGATGGGCATTGGGAAAGCATCAGGGGACAATCGTGCGGTTGAAGCCGCAAAAAATGCAATTGACAGCCCTCTTTTAGAAATTGCAATTGACGGCGCCCGTGGAATACTCTTTACCATTGCCGGAGGGAGCAGCCTTTCAATGTATGAAATTAACGAGGCCGCGCAGATTATCACAAAAGCAAGCGACCCTGACGCGAAAATTATCTTTGGCGCCATTGTTGACGATTCCCTCGGCGATGAGGTGAAAATAACCGTTGTTGCAACCGGATTTGGCTCAACGGATCGAAAATATAAACGGCATGAAGAAAAACGGGCAGCTCCTTCAAATGTTAACTTTTTTTCCGGAGCTACGTTTAAATCAGGCAAAACATATTCAGCCGAGCGCACGAACGAACAAGAAGATGATGATGTTTCAAGAAGAGCGGCGAGCTTGAGCGAGGAAGATATTGAGACGGATGAACAGATAATCCCAAAACAGCCGTCTGGCGGGTATAAACCTCTACCTCAAAAATCGATCATGCCTCCGCCGCAGGCGCTTGATACCGACGATCAGTACGACATCCCCGCTTTTATTCGGAAGAAAATGGAGTAGGAGGTTAGGGAATGTTCACAGAATTAGAACGAGCCGTATTTTTTCTCAACATACGCAATAATATCGTTTTCATCTGAAAGCACGGTGTGAGGATCTGTGTTTTTATCTACCAAAACCGGCACGCTCGGCTGGCCGGATACCGCGATTACTTTTTCTCGTTTGCTTTTATCTCGCGGCACGTTGTGGATAAGATAGTCTATCCCCATATCCGTGAGCTTTGCCCGAACCATTTTACAGTACGGGCATTCTTCAAATTGGTAGAGTTCAAGCAAGTGTTGCATAAGGTTGTATCGCTATTGAGCGCAGTTGAGGAATTTTTTGAGTAATTTCAGGTATTTTTTTTATAAAAAAAGCTTTTACTTCTTTCCAGCTTGCTTGAAAGTAAATCTTCGGTGATAGTTTTTATGCTTATTCTATCGCAACTACCTCTTTTATTTCAGGGATTGCTTCTTTAAGCCGTGCTTCAATGCCCATGTGGAGCGTAATTGCGGAAAGCGCACAGCCGACGCACGCGCCGTGGAATGAAATTTTTACCCGCAGGTCGTCTGCATTTTGAGAAATTTTTTCTACCTCAAGCAGAGCAATATCGCCCCCGTCCATTTGCACCGCCGGGCGTATCTCTTCGTTGATAATTTTTTCAATTTTCTCGCGGATTGCAGAGAGCATACCTTATTTTT
>CAZHCQ010000029.1:0-4817 GCA_964531415.1 uncultured Gammaproteobacteria bacterium | reverse complement strand
AAAAGATCCGGCCATTGCCGCTGTGCCGGCCGTTGAAAATCAAACCATGCCGCCTAAGGCAACGGATATGCCTGATGTACTTAAGCCCCCCCTGGATATGAAGAACATTCCCCAGCTTCCACCCGAAAGGTCCCCTATGTTAAAAAAAATAATTGCCGAAGATCAGGAACCGAAAAAGCCATCGCTTTTTCAAAGGTTTAAAAAGGCATTGCCGTGGGGAAAGAAACCAAAAGATATAAACCCAGAGTTTGTTAAGCGTGCGGAGCCTTATGCGCGAACACCGATGATGAGGAGAGTGTATGAAACGATGCCGCCTGTTCCTGTGGAAGAGATTCAAGAAACAAGAGAAAATTTAGGCGAAATGGGAAGACGCAAGTCGCCTACGCTTTCTCGGGTTGATAAAGAATTGAAGGAAGATAAAGATCCTGCTTTGCTGAATTTGCCGGCGGCAAAAAAAAAGCATCCTCTTATTAATATTAATTTCACAAAACGCATGTCAGCAACAAAGCCGCAAGCGCAATCCCCTTTTGCGCAAGAAGTTATGAGAAGAAATCAGCAGGAGGCGGGAGAGGTACCAACAACCACGCCTGCGGAGATACCGCAGGAGCAAGAAGAAGTAACGCCCCCATCTGTGGAGATACAAGCCAAGAGCCGCGCAGGGGAAATTGAGCGCGAAGTGCGTGATAAAAGCAGGATGGAACACGGAGATTTGCCGTTAAACCGTGAACGGTGGATACAGGCGTTTAAAGACGCGCCAAAAGGTGTGGCAAAGAAATTTTCCGACAAATTTGCTTTTGGCGGGGAGCGAAATATCGGGCAACGCGCATCCGCAGAGCTTGGGTACGTGCAGGCTTTTGGCAAGGATTTAAGCGTATTTTTAGATAATGTACCGGAATGGAACAAGGGAAAATCTATCCAAGATCTTTTGAAAGAGGATCCGCATAGCGCAGAGATGTGCTTAAACGCGGCGTTTGAAGTTGAGATGCAGGCAATTGCGGAGTTATCGCGCAAGGCGTATAATTCTATGGACGATCGGCGCGAAGTGCAGACGAAAGCAGGGGAAATGTTGAGGCAGGAAATTAAACGAATTGCGGGGGTTGACTGTGAATTAGTGGCTGACTATTTCGGCAACGCGCATTTGAGGCATGTGCGGCTGAAGAAGAAGGCGCAGGATGAGGCATTGAAGTAGGTTTTAGTTATTTGTTATTTTTAGAGAAACATCTATGGGTTTATTTTTTGGGCTAGAACCAAAGAGAAAAGTTGAGGAAGAAAGCCCTGTTCAAGCAGCAGGCTTGCTGGAACAAATACGCGTAGACATGGAACCGTTAGGTTTAATACAAGAAGCGGTAAACAACTTAGTTATTGGAACAGAGGAAGAAAACAGGGGAGATGATGGAACTGCTTTAATTTTGAACCAACTTGATCAACTACAGATAAAGGAAAAAATCGTTCACTTATAGCAGTCGATTGATTGTTTAACAGTATGGCGCAAGAAACAAAAAATTTTATAATAGAACAAGAATTGCAACCGCTTGGCATTGATCAATGGGACGCACTGGAAAATGAAGAGCTGATAAAAGGCGAGATGGTGTACAAAAGGGCGAACCTTTATGAAAAACGCCAGTTGTTGACGCATGCGCAAGTGCAAGAGCTTGTTAGAATTTTGAACACACCTGAAGAGAGCAAGCAGTTTGGTTCTGCTAGCCGTACTTTTGGAGAGGTGAAAAAACAGATTATTGAAGAGGTCTTTGGCCCTGCAATAAAAGATTTTTATAAACCCGACAAAGCGGGAAAAACAAAATGGAAAAAAATTTGTGAAATTATTGACCGTTTTGAAGACAAACGGGACGAGCCTTTTTATTTTGATAAAAAAGTGGAGAAGCCGGTTGAGGAAGAAGAAATTCGGGAAGGCCCTACGCCGCCGCCAGAAGCAGGAGCGCGCGTGAACAAAGTAGAGCAACCAAAAATAGAGGATCAGGTGAAGACAACGATAGAAATAATGCAAGCGGAAATGCGGGAAAAAATTGACACTCTTGGCGAAGGTCCGCACGCCGCACTTGCGCGGGAAGCTGTAGACAGAGTAGGAAACTGCACATCCATGTTTGTAGACATAGATGCGCAGGACATTTTTATGAAACAGCAAAGCGACACGGCAAACCAAGCGTTTAGTGAGGTGAATCAGCAGAGGGAGAAAGTGAATGAATTTACGAGTGAGCGAGCAGAGTTACAGAAGAGGGTTGATACGTTTTCTCTTGTTGCCGCAGGAGAAAGTGCGGACGAGGACGAGGTAGTTGACGAGGATGAGGTAGTTAATGGGCTGAAACTTAAAGTTCAAGAATTTGATACCGCGATTCTGCAAGCACAATCCGAACTTCAAACGGCGGAACGGGCTTTTACAGCTGAATCTGAAACATTACAGGCTCTTATGAACGCGCAAGGCGAGCGCATACGGGATGTGCAAGGCACGGCAGAAGGATTGATTTCCGAACTTGTCCCTCAAATCACTGCCTTGAAGGATGGCGAGCAAAAGAAATTAAGTGAATTTAATGCCAGCCTTGCGGGTTTGTCCGTCAAGTTTAATTTTAAAACTGATCTGGGTAAGAACGCTGCACTACTCCTACCTCAGGCGGATGTTTTCGCTTTAAAGAAGCAGGAGGGGTTAATGAAGAAGATTGATGGATTGGGAAAGATCGGGCAGGCTTTAGGCGGCATTAAATTTCTTGTTGCACAAAAGGCAAAGTTGTATGAACAGAGGCATGGACAGGCTAAGCAGTTTTTGGAAGCTACCGGAAAGTATACTCATGAAGCTCCCATAGAAGCCTCTGCTTCGCGGACAGGAACAGATAAAGAGGTTCCAGTAGATTCAAAAGTGATTGACATAATTACAGGAAAACCGAAAATACCAGGCTCTACTGCTTCAAAAGACGCTCCCGCAAAGCCTAAACCCGCAGGAGAAATTACTGAAGCTGAAAGAAGAGCTCAACTGGAAGCGCGGATCAATCAGTTGGAGGGATTAGTTGATTTCATAACCAAGAAGAAGGTACCAAAAGCGCCACGAAAGAAGAGCGAGCGCCCTGAACCTCCAAGCGGTGGTGATCACGAGGGTACAACTGAAAAAAGTGAGCCAAAAGTAGATATAGCGATATTGTATGATACCAGAGAATTCAAAAAACTCTTTCAAAAAGTGAAAATAGATCCTCAACTCATGGAAGGGGGTCGTGTATGGGAAGTTATCAAAGCCGCAGGAACAATTTATGGTGCATTTGCAAAGATAGATGGTTTGAAAGATTTACTTGACGGAACAAGAGAGAATTTCATAACAGAGTTTCAGCTTGATAAAAACGGCAGAATTGTTTTCAAGGCGTTTTTTGAAGCGGGTGACCGGTACAAACGCGACGGCTTGGACATTACGTTTCTTGATAATAATGACGTAAATATTGAAACATTTCTAAAGGGTACTTTAAACACAGCGCGCTCGGGTGTAACAGATCAACGTGCACTTGTAGAAAGCATTAAAGCATCCGGTGTTTTCCAGCTTGAAGAAGCACGCGCTGAAGCCGCATAAAATAAAATTTATTGTTTAGTTATCCACACACGCGCGTTTCTCTATCCTGAAATTTAAAATTTTGGTATAATAGCATTATGTAAATTTTTTGGAGTTTCCTTTCATGCAATTTATTTTTTATTATCTACATTTAACGCAGGAAAAACAGTAAGGCTTTGCTTTAGTGTTTTTAATTTTTATATATGGCAACAACAGCGCAAGCCGAACAATCTATAAGAGACAACCCCTACTTTCCTTATGCAATAAAATTGGTAGAAGCCGCAGGGCTTGATTTGTTTTTTCCGGAAGATGAACAAGAAGAGTATATTGAAGATCTCATTGCACAAATTGCATTGCGCGTTGGCGTTGTGGTAAAAGGGAAATTGTCGCCAAAGGACTATGATGAATATCTGAATATTGTTGAGCAGGCAAATGCGGGTTCTGCGCAGGCAGTTGCAAAAGTTCAGCCGTTTTTAGAAGACCATATAGAAAATTGGCAGCAGTTATTTCAAGACACACTGGAGGCGTTTGGCGAGGAATATGTAGCGTCCGCAAACAGCATGGAATCCCAAAAATAATTTTTTCAGGATATATATATATCCAAAAGTTTTTTCGTAATATTTTAAAATATGGCAGTTACAACATCGACCGCCACTGTACCACCACCGACAGGCTCATCGGCCCCGGAAGCACCGCCTCTTGAAACAGCGCCACCCCCGGAAACTCCCGAACAAATTCGCGCGCGCGAATTACAGGAGGTAAGGGATGGTTTAAAATTGTATGCGATTGGCCGCATGAACCCACCTACAGGTGTAAACGCGGACAAACACAGATGGAACAATTTTGTGGATGTAAAAATGCCGCACTTTAACCGTGGTGCTGATGCGTTGGGTGAGACGGCCCCAGATAAAGCTACTGCTCGAAAAAAATGCATAGGCGAAATGCAGCAGGTAATAGATGCGGTTCCTAATCCGCCGCCCTCTCCCACCGAAACTCATAGAAGAGAGAGCATTCAATTTTTGATAGATAGTAAGCTTGGCACTCCGCCAACGCCTCCCGCAACAGCACTAACATGGCCGGGGAATCTTGTAAATCCTTTTCCAGCTGGCATTGATAACCTCATAACCAAGAAAGCAAACTTGCCCAATGAAGTTAATGAGCTTGAGAAATATGTGCAGATGGCAGAGTTGGCGGATGTGTTTAACACGGGGACGGATACAGAAAAGTTTGCGAGTTTATATAATACGTTAGGAGGGGCAGGATCGGATGAAAC
>CAZHCQ010000028.1:0-2887 GCA_964531415.1 uncultured Gammaproteobacteria bacterium | reverse complement strand
GGATATGTTGCTGAATCGGTTTTTGGCGATGGAACGGTCGCGATGTCCGATGAACTTGATCATCAAGGAGCTGATTTTCAGGTCGTTTATAAAACTAAAATTTTTAATTACCAAGTCAAAAAAACAACTTTTAGCAGAGAGGTAAGAAGAGAGAAAAAGTCGCGAAATCAAATCAATGGTGAATTTATTGACATTAAATATGAAGTGCCAAGCGATGATTATTTTAAAAATCCAAAGAAAAAGGACGGTGCATACAAACTCCCCTACAAAAGATTTCAAGATAACAAAGAATTAAAAAGATTCTCCAATGGCTTTGTTGTTTTTACCCCGCACTCTTTTATACAAAAGAAAAAAGAAATAGATGAAATTTTAAAATAATCGAGCAATTTTTTTTGTATCGTTTATTGTTTTTTTCGCTATTCTCACATAGTCTGGATTGATTTCAAAACCGATATAGGAGTGCCCTAATTCTTTTGCCGCCGCACATTCAGATCCGGTGCCAACAAATGGTACTAATACAACGCCGTCTTTTTTGGGCATAGCCGATCTGATCAATCTTTTGGACAGATGAAGCGGTTTTTGTGTTGGATGTTTGACTATTTCATGCTGGTCATGTTTTTTAAGTTGTCTTGGTTCAAAAACATCATCGCATGTTCTACACAAAAACCACCTCTCAACCATTCCGGCCCCGCCGGCGAGAGCGGGGATTTTGATAACATCTCTTGGCAGTGCCCCGCAATCGTGAGCTTTATAAATAGTTTCTAGCCCGTTTTTGCTAAATCTCCCTCGCGTTCCTTTTCTTACTTTTCCCGCGGCTCCGTTCAAAAAACCTTCTGTATATGGTTCTCTGATTTCATCTCTGTTAAAAACTGGCTTGTTTTTCCATGCGCAGATAATCGCTTCATGGCTCCTCTGCCAGAAGTTCAGTGAGGCAACATTTTTGTTTGTATAATGCCAGATGAGCCACCGTTTTTGTATTGGAATTTCAATAGAAAGATATGCCAAAATTTCACTAAAGCCATAAATAAACATGGTCCCTGTGGGCTTCAAAGCTCTGATGCTTTCATGTATCCAACTTTTACACCATTCTACGTATTCTCGAAGCTCCAGTTTATCGGTATTATTTCCAAAATCTTTGCCGATATTATAAGGCGGATCAATAAGGACAATATCGCAACTTTCGTTTGGAAGTTTTCTTAATTCTTGAACGGCATCACCGCAAATAATTTGATTAAGGGGTAGTTCTTTATTTTGCAGTGCTTCAATGGGTTGCCCCGCGGTAATAGTTCCTAAAAAAGGAATTCTAACCATTGTATTCCGTTCTACCACACTAATTGAGCGCGGTTTGTTCTCCTCTTTTGTGAGATACCCTAAATTATGCAGTTTAGAAACATGGAAATGCGCTGTTGAAACGGAAGCAAGTTTAAATTTTTTGCGTATTTCTTCAAGCGCAGGGGCGTATCCCTTGCGGTTTTGGTAATTGGCGATAAAATCAAGAACTTGTTTTTGCCGTTTGGTAATCATTGGGACTCATTTTATTTTTCCTGCCACCTTAGTATAATAGAAAGTAAATAGAAAACGCAAGATAACTTATCCACCGCAGAGCGCTCTTCAAACGATTGGGCGTTTTTTTGTTATAATAAAGAGCGATGTGGCAGAATCATAGACAACGTGTTTTGACGGTGTTCGGTGCGGCAATTATTTTTGCGGGCATTTTTGTGTATGCAATGATGAGTGGCGTTTTTGGCGCCGGAGCAAATGCAAAAGATCCGGTGATGTGGTTGAGCTTTGATGAAGGAGTGGACAACTCGTGCCCCGGCGGGGAAGATGCGTGCGATCGGGCCGGCAATAACGGCGATGCAGATTTTGCCTGCACCGGCACAGGGTGCAAGCTCCCGGCATGGAAGCCCGAAGCAGAATGCGTGGTGGGCAAGTGCCTTTATTTTGACAGCACGGTCGGGTCAGAAATTGGTTCGTATCTTGATGTTGTTTCTGGAGACGCATACACAGTAACCGGGCATGGAGTAACCGTGAGTGCGTGGATAAAAGCAAATGAGCTTGGGAGTGCGCAGGAGCATGTATTGTTTTGGAAGCAGGATGACGACGTTCTCCTTCAATTTTTAAGCGGCAAATTATATTTTATAATTCGGAAAAAATCGGATCAGCAGGCAACGTCGGTATCGTATACCGGAACAATCAGCACCAATACATGGCACCATGTTGCTGGAAGTTACGATGGCACAGCGATGAAACTGTATCTTGACGGTGTAGAAGTAACATCTGTGCCGAGGGCTGTAGGGGATATTAATGATGACGGCGGGAATATACGAATCGGCGTGGATGACGGCGCTGGCCCTGGGTTTACGCGTTTGTTCCACGGCTTTATGGATGAATTGAAGCTCTATAGTTATGCCCGCAGTGCGGATGAAATCAGGTCGGAATATGCGGCGGGAAAAGCAGGAATTTCATCGCCAAAAGGCGCATCAATTACTGCAGGATCTTCCGGAAGTACGCTTACAAACGGCCTTGTAGGCTGGTGGAAAATGGACGAAACGCTCTGGAGTGGAACGCTTGGCGAAGTGAAAGATTCCTCCGGCGGCGCTCATCATGGGCAGGCGTTGTGCACGTCGTTTGGATGCGCAAACGGCAGGCCAATTATCGCAAGCGGAAAATTTTTGCGGGCTGGAGATTTTACAAGTAGCGGAGGAGGAGAATACATAGATATACCAAACAGCCAGGATTTGAATAATGCTTCATTTACCTATGCGGGGTGGATGTACTTGACGGGCGATGTGTCAAAAGAGCAGTATAAAGAGCAGTATATGGTTCATCAGGGCGTGAATTCTTTTGCAAATTTTGGAGTATATCAAAATAAATTGTTCAATTG
>CAZHCQ010000027.1:0-21194 GCA_964531415.1 uncultured Gammaproteobacteria bacterium | reverse complement strand
CGGAGAGCTGAAGCGCGAAGGGCAGTGCGGCAAGAAGTATGGGAATAGACCAGTTTGTTGGCCACTGTGCGGCAACAAGCGATGTAAAGTCGTTTATGGAGTGAAGCGCGGCAGTGAGCTTCACGTGTTCAATTGGAAATTGAAAGAAATTTGCAACCAACGTCATTATCACAATTGTCAGAAAAGTTGCAGACAGCAGACTTGCGAATTTTGGCATTATTTTTTGGAGAAATTTTGGAAGCATAAACACAAAGACAACGGAGGTAATTGTGGCGAGAAGGTTGATCATAAGTGGCCCGCTATAAGCAGTTTTTCCGCCAATTCCAAAAAGTTTTTTGACTTGATCAAGCCAAATAATTACCGCAATGCCGTTCATAAAGCCAGAGATGACAACATTGGGAACATACACAATAAATTTTCCAAGCCGAAACAGCGCCATAATGATGAAAAGCGCGGCAGTAAGAAAAAGCACAATGTTGATAAAATGATCTGGGATGATGGAGGGGAATTTGATTGGGATACGATCATGTGCCATTGCCACAAGCACCGCTGTAACTGCGGTCATTGGTCCGGTCGGGCCGGAGCATTGCACGCGTGTGCCGCCGAATGCTGAAGTAAAAAATGCAATAAGCGCCGCGGAGATCATGCCGGCAAACGCGCCACGCCCTGAGAGAACACCAAAGGCCGCCCCAAGGCTTAAAGCGATAAAACTTACCGTAAGCGCTGCAACGATATTTTGCGCAAGTGCGTTTTTATTTATTGATGACTGGCCGTCAGAGTGGTGAGCCATAGAGATACACAGTGTAGCATATGAATAATAAATAACTATTAAATCAAATGACTAACTTTTCTTAAACCCTTCAAATGCCTTTAATACTTCCATAGGCACGGTAAAAATAACAGTATTTGACTGGTCAGAACTCAAATCATTGATTGACTGCAATGTGCGAAGATGAAGGGCTCCCGGCGAGGCCGCAAGCATTGCCGCGGCTTGAGCCATATTTGCGGCCGCCGCTACTTCTCCCTCCGAGTTGATAATCACCGCGCGCTTCTCGCGCTCCGCTTCTGCCTGCTTTGCGATGGTGCGCTCCATATCAGGAGGAAGAGAAACGTCCTTCAGTTCAACATTCTTTACCTTAAGCCCCCATGCGTCAGTTTCAAGGTCAACAATTCCACGAATGCGCTCTGCGATTTTTTCACGGTTTGCGAGCAGTTCATCAAGCGTGGCCTCGCCCACAATGTTGCGCATAGTGGTTTGCGCGTACTGCGAGATGGCATAACGAAAATTTTCAACTTCAAGAATTGCTTTTTCCGCGGACTCAACTTTATAGTAAATTACCGCGTTCACCTTGACGGACACATTATCCCGTGTAATTGCGTTCTGATCAGGCACATCAACCGCTTTCACGCGCATATCCACTTTTTGAGACGACTGAATAATCGGAAAAATCAGCCTCCAGCCCGGGTCCATAATGCCCGAAAACCGGCCTAAGGTGAACCGCAAGCCTCTTTCATACTGATTCACCTGCCGAATTGAAATGATGATGACCGCGATCACAAAACCGGCGATGCCAAGGAAAAATTTCATAATTATATAGTTATGTAATTAATAATCGTAATATAGCATACAGTATCTACAACGCCTATACTTGAGCAGATTACTTTGATGAATGGTTCAATCTACAAGATTGAACCAACGGAGGATTACGTTGTTTTTGTAGAGGGTGTGGATATTGTATTAAAATATTGGCTCGGGGGCTAGGATTTGAACCTAGATCAGCAGGGCCAGAACCTGCCGTCCTACCGTTAGACGACCCCCGAATATGCGAGGAGTAGGGAACGCATATATGCGTTCCCTACTCCTCCACAATATGCCCTGAAAAGCCTTCCCGTATAAGAAGCTCAACTGAATCTCGTTCTTCTCCCTTTGGTTTTGCCTCTTTGTGAGGCGCCTGCAGAGGGATGATATCTTCACGCAGTTCAGTTTTCACGCTTATTTTCATTTTTGTAGATCGTTCCAGAATATCTTCCAACACATTTTTATTTTCAAAATTATCAAGCACCTCTTTATGCAGTTTATACTTAAACCCAACATACAGCACATGCCTCTTATTTTCAAATCCAATGCGAAGCGGCAGGCTCGTATTGAGAGCAACCGGAAGAGAATGATTGTACGCGCGAATTTGGCCAAGAATCTGCGGCCATAAAGAAAGAATCTCTGAAATGAGGAGCGGTGTTGTTGGCGCGTGATCTGATTCCTGCCTCGTTTCTTCCTTTTTTATTTCTTGAAGTTCAGGGACAGAAGGGGCAGTCTCGCCGATGAATTCAATCACTGCCATTTCAAGCGGCAATTGAGGCAATTCATACAAATTTTTAAACAGGGCGATTTTATCAATACAAATTTTGATCAAGTGCTTGATATCTTCTGCGGCAAGCTGTGAAACTGCATCCATGATTTCCAGTGGCGGCTTTGTAGCTTCGCCCCCGATAATTTTATAAAGAAATAGTTCTCTTAGAAACTCAATAAAATCAATATTAAACCGTTCCAAATCTACTCCTTCATTATACAATTCGTGAATAATGAGAAGAGCTTGCTTTGCCTGTTTTAAAGCGAAACATGAAAAAAAGTCCTCCATTTTTACCATGTCTGACCGAGGGATAACAAGCCCGGCCTCTGCCCATGTAATATCTTTTCCTAAAGTGACGATTTGTCCGAGTATGCTTACCGCATCTCGTACGCACCCTTCAGATCGCCGTGCGATTGTTGTAAGTATCTCTTGTTCAACCTGTACATTTTCTTTTTCGGCAATGCGTGCAAGATAGCGCACCATTTCCGCAATGCCGATTCTTTTGAAATCAAAACGTTGGCACCGTGAAACAATGGTTTCGGGCAGTTTATGAATTTCTGTTGTGGCAAGGATAAACACCACATGAGCCGGAGGCTCTTCAAGGATCTTTAAAAAAGCATTAAATGCTTCGGCTGTCAACATATGCGCTTCGTCTATAATGAATACCTTGAATTTATCCCTGACTGGCGCATACTTTACCTGTTCACGCAGTTCTTTGATTTCATTAATGCCCCGGTTTGATGCGGCATCTATTTCTATAAGGTTAAATGAGGATCCAGTATGTGCTTCACGGCATGAGGTGCAGGCATTACAGGGTTCATAATCGCCCTGTTTTCTGTGCTCGCAATTAAGGCTTTTCCCGATAAGGCGCGCGATGGTAGTTTTGCCAATTCCGCGTGCGCCGGAAAACAGATATGCGTGGGCAGGCGCCTTCAGTGCGATTTGGTTTTGAATCGTTTGCTTAATTGCATTTTGAGAGAGTACATCAGCAAACCGCAGGGGACGGTATTTTCTATAGAGTGATTTTGTGGACATATTCAAAATTGTATAGAAGATTGGGGCAAATCGCAAGAAGGCGTGTTTTGCTTTTGAGTGCTCTCTGTACTGTTCTATGCAATACTATCATCAATATCCTCAAATGTGTTTTCTTCAACCGCATTCGCATGCGCGGCTGTTTTAAAAAAGCTGTCTTCTTCGTTCTCTTCTTCGTCGTTTTCTAAAAATGATTCATTTTCCTCGGCAGGAGGTTGCAGTGAATGAATGATGTTTTCTATTGCCGCCCATTGGCTGACTTTCCCCTCCGGCACAAGAATGATGCATTCATCTTGCGGGGTTCCTTTAAAATAAGTGACAGACGCTGTGAGTACTTTATAGGATAGGCCATCAGCAATTACCGCATATTCCCTGCTTCCCGTATTTTGTTCAAGCACTCCGCGCAGGCGTACCCGTGCAACTGGTTTGATTTGTTTATAAATAAATTGCCCGTTTTCTGGAATGGTGAGCTTCAAAATATCCCCTTCAACCAGCTTTGATTTTGACGCATAATTTGCAGGCACATTATATTTTTTTCCATCCTCGCCGATCATGTATTGGCCGTCAAATACTCCTTCAACAATCTCCCCTCCTTCAACTGCGCGGGGCGTATACACTTTGAAAGGCGTATCTAAGGCCGTCGCCGCATCCTCTATGCTTCCAAACGAGAGTTCATCCAAAAGTTCTGCTGATTTATTAATATTTTTTTGCGCGAGCTGTAGGTAGCTTTTCAGCAACCCAATTTTTTGTTCATCCATAGGAGTTTTTATTTTACTGTGTCTTTTTTAGAGACTGCCTCAATAGTTTGAAAATAGTAACGAGTTATTTGAGTAAAGTCAAGCGTCATAGGGTAATTGTGTGCACTGTCCTTTGATTCATCTATTCATTGTAACCAAACTTTTCACCAAAAAATCGTTCAAACTTTTTTCTTAAAACCCCTGCCCTTTTCGCGTTATGTTCTATTTGAAACCGCGCATTGACTTTGCCGTGAAACACTTCGAGCACATCTTCTACGCGTACATCTTGTTCTGATGTTGTGTTTTTATACAATGTTTCAATCTTTGAAGTTGTGGCGTGGTCAAACGTGATGGTGAGGACATAATCGTCCATCAGGTTCACATAGCGGTTTACCGGGAGTTTCAACGGATTTTTCCCAAACGAATACACTACATGTTTTTTCCAGTATGGCTCTGCCCATTTGTCTAAATACGTATCCCCGTAAATAATCAGATAAAGTGCGCCCCCGATAAGCCCTACGGATTTTATATACTGCTCTTCCTGTTTTGGCTGGGCAAAGTGGTACCATGGGTGCGCGTGCGAGCCTAACAGCTTTTTTGTTTTTGAATGCTTGAACAGCAAAAGCAGAATTTGGGACCAAAAATCGTTCAGCCGTAAAAGGTTCGTAAATTTCCACGACACTTTCTTGCCTGTGTGCGGTAAAAGGGAGAGATCTCCCTGATTTTTAAAATACGTGAGGGAAAGGCTGTCTGAAAACGAAATAACGTCTAAAATCCAAGGAAGCCGCAAACTGTAGCTCTGTTTTGCCTTCACCACAACCCCGCCTCTCTGCAATTTCCTCAACTTTTGATAAATGCCTTGAATACTAAACCGCTTTCCTGCGGCTTGGTGTACCAATTTTTGTAGTGCGTCAGCAGAAAGCGCGGGCTTTATGGCGAGCGCCTTTACAATAAAATCTTCTAAATTTTCCTGGGCGTGAAGAAGCATAAGCTTATAGAGAATTTTATGCACTTTATCAAGAATACATCAGGAGAGTTTTTTGAGCAATCCTTTAAACAATCCGTTTAAGATGCTCTATTTAAAGCCTATTGTGTTGACGTGTTGTAATTTTTGTATTATTTTATGGATATAAGTGTGCATATAAGGAGGTGAGGTTATTAACCTTAAATTTTTTAAAACGTATGTCTTTTGACAAATTTGATTTTGATGAACAAAAAGAAACAACGAAACATCTACCTGAAGTAATTGACCGCGAAGGCACTCTTTTCTCCTACGGCACGCTTCTTAATAGAAAAGACGTTTTAGAGCCTTTCTTGCGGACAACAAGGGGAAACAATTTTTGCGTTGCGGAAACGCAAAGCCTTAGTGATGCCCAACAAATTCGTGCGCAAAATCCTACTTCAGTAGTAATATTAACAGATGTGAAGCTTGAAGGCATTACACGATCTATAATCACAGAAAATCAACTGCGAAATCTGTTTGCAGAACGAGTTTCACAAGACGATCTTCAACAAATACTCAAAACGCTTGATGAAACACAAAGAGCTGAATTGTTTGAACGAATAGGCGTTGCGGGTAAAGATCAACTCCTCGCTTTTTTGTTTGATGAGTCTATTGAAGAACAAAAACGATGGGAAAACATAAAAAATTTTCACATGGCTTATTTAAGAACACTTGGCGTTACCGAAGAAGATGTGCCGGAAATTCCAAAACAAAACGCTTACTTATGTGCCGAGCCTTATGGAGACAGGTTCCTTAATGGCGGCCTGATTATAGGCTTGAGCGAGGAAGAGGTAAAAAAATTGCAAGCATATGAATATTGGCCTATTTATCAGCTTACCCCAACACCGCAACTAACCATAGAAAATACTGCTTATACTCCCGCAAGCATACAATTTTTTGCTACAATTATAAGAAATCTACATTCTGACAAAACGCGAAAGCACGTGCAAAGCGTATTAAGTATTGGATCAGAAAAAGGCACACGACCGCAGGCAAAATGGCCGAGGAACGTGGGAAGCCTCTCTCTACACGATGAACATAGAAACACGGAAAAAACAGCTTGACAAGACGCAACTGAACATTGGAGTTGAGCTGGAATGTTTTTTAGTGCATACTGATTCACTCAAAGAAATCTCGCAAAAAAGGTCGCAGATCGTGTTTCAAACGCTCAAACGGAATTTTCACTGGCAACTCCGAAGTGCACCTCCTCTTGGCGAGATACACTCTGCGGTCAAAGAGATCGCCGGATATACAGTCGTTATACAACTTGATGTTTCATACGCCATTTTTGAAATTATAACGCCTCCGGTGCCGAACTTGGACATTCTTGAGAATCTCATAAAACAAAGCCTTGCGGAGCTGAAAGCCGTGCTGTGGCAATACCGTCTTATGATATGGCCTTTTGGGGTCGCCCCGGCTTCAACCTTTCTTTTGAAGCTCCCCTTTCGCCATCGCGCAGAAATTATAAACGATCTCATATATCGTCCCCTGATGCGGCTTGAAAGCATGCCGCGCTTATGCTACATCACCTCGCATCAAGTAAATATTGACGTTCCTCTCCAAAAACTCATCCCCGCGTTAAACGCGCTGTATAAAAACCTTGGGGCTATTATCAACAAATTTGCTAATAGCCCGGTATATGCGAGCGGAAAACTTTACCGCGAAGGGCGATATTACTTTTGGAACGAGGAGAACGCCTCTTTGCATACTGATCAGTATAACTTTGGAGGAAAGCCGATTTTCCCTCAAACGCCGTTTCAAAGCCTTGATGATTTTTTTACACGAGTATGGCAAGGGCAGTTTGTGTTTCTTATCCGAAACGGAAATTCCTTTATCTTCAAAGATAAAACGATGAGTACGCATCGGTTACTTGCAGAAAAAGCAGGCGTTGCTCTAGATATTCATGATAACGAAAGAGCAATTGAACTCACAAAAGAAGATATTCCCCTTTTATTCCACTTGAACTGGCTTGATTTTAAACCCCACTTTGATTTTGACGAATCATTTACTTTAAGCGATTTTCTCTCCTTTTATAAAACGCACAACATTGATGCCTTCTTTGAAAAGCACTGCACCCATTCATGGATTGAAATCCGCCCGTGCTCGCCCCACTTTGAAAATAATGCAATGGATATTCCGCGGTATTTTTACGAAATCTTCCAGAATTTAGATGCCTATATTGAAAAATCACACCACATCGCTTGGGAAGATGCGCGGCTTGCGCGCGATAGGGCAATCGGCTATGTATGATGCCTGATTAGGTAAACACCTCTTTTTTGATAGATTTTTTAGAAATGCCGTTTTTGAGTAAAAAACTAAGCGTGTGTTTCATAAAACGCTCTGATCCGCAAATATAGGAGAGAGTACTCTCATTGGGTGTCACTCTCTCCTTCATAAACTCCCAGGAGATCCTCCCCTCCACAACGTCTTTTTGCGGCACGCGAGGCGGCGTACTTATTAAAAAGTGTGCAGTAAACTGTGCATGGTGGGCTTGCAAAAGCTGAAGTTCGTCATAATACGCAATATCACGGGCATCATGATTGCAATAAAATAAGGTGATAGAGTTTGGCACATGTTTTAAAATGGCAAACTGTATCATGCTTAAAAGCGGCACAATGCCGATTCCACCCGCAAGCATAACAATATCAGCAGAATTTTTTGTATCAAGGGTAAATACTCCAAAAGGCCCGGATATTCCGATACAACCCCCAATGCAGAGTGCGCTTAAGCTTTGCGTAAATGCGCCTTCTATTTTAAATCCGATTGCAACTGTTCCATTTGCAGTAGGGTTATACAGCGAATAGGGTTTGGCTCTCACTTCAGATCCATATTCATCAAGCAGATGAATCATCACAAACTGTCCTGCTAAAAAATCGGTAATTACGCTCTTTGGGTCTTCAGGAAAAAACACGAGATGGAGCACGTTATATGCCTTGAATTGCCGCGAAGCGAGCTTGTATTGGATAAAGCGTGGTGGCATAAGAAATGCTAGGACGGGAGAAATCGGAGCGATATGAGTTTGAGGAAAAATGGCACGACGCTCGCAAAACCTATAAAAAACAGAAAGAATGCAAAGTTAATTTTTTCGGCAAAGCGCATGAGCAGATGAATGCCGATGAGCCCTAAAACAAACGAAACAGCAACGGCGATGAGCGCAGGGTAATTAAATGGAGCGGGGTTTAAAAAAATTTGGAGTACAATTTGAGCGCCCAAAACAGCCGGTATGCTCATAAGAAAACTTAATTTGAGGGCTTGATCTGCCGGGTAGCGACGCATGAGCAAAAACGAAGTAGTAATTCCCGAACGGCTGATTCCGGGGAGAATTGAAAGCGCCTGTGCAAGCCCTACAAAGAAAGAATCGCTGATCAGGATTTTTCTTCGCTCAACAGCCGCATCAGGAATTCGTTTTTTATGCACGCGCAATTGAATGATTCCGCTTATCACAAGGAATATACCAATTGCAAGCATTGCATTTTCTCCGGCAAACCCGAGTTTGTTGATGCTTAATAATAAGAGCGGAAGGCCGAGAAGCCCAGTCGCAAAGGTGCTTACCAGCAGGAACACGAGCACGTTATCCTGCGAAAGGTTCTTGATATCTCGCACGTGCGCCGGTACCGAAGTAATAATGCCCTTGAGTTCTTTGCGAAAGTATACAACGGCTGAAAAAAACGTCCCTAAATGAAGCCACACCGATATAGATATTGCTTCAGCGAAGGACTTTTTTAAGAAAATTACCATCACAAGCGAACTAATCCCCTCGCTACTGATGGGGAGCCATTCGGTAATTCCTTGAATGATGCCTAAAATGATAGCCTGGCTTAACGTAATCATAAAAAAATTTTCCTACATCCAATCGTACATACATGCCTTACTTTGCTTCTTCTCCCCACCAGAATCGCGATGCATACACCGCGGCAATGCCTCCTAAAATAGGCGCGGCAAAATAGATGGTTTGATTCACCCAGAAATTTGCAACAAGCGCAGGCCCAAATGCGCGGGCGGGGTTAATTGCCGCTCCTGTGCTGTATCCAGCGAGCAGGATGTCTGCCAAAATAACTGCTCCAATCGCAAGCGGAGCAACTTTTTGAGTATCCATTTTGTGCTTTACAAGATACATAATCACAAATATAAGCATAAATGTTATCGCAAATTCAAGCATAAACCCCGCTTCATTGGTGATGCCTTTAATTTGCGGCGCTCCAAGCGCAGTTGCGGAAACTACATTTTTGAAAACTATTTTTAAGAAATAAGCGCCTACGCTTGCGCCTATAAGCTGTGCAATGACGTAATAAATCGCAGTTTTAACATCAATTCTTTTGTCGTATAGAAAGGCAATAGTAACCGCCGGGTTAATGTGCGCGCCTGAAATACCCCCAAATACATACACCACAATACCAATAATAAGCGCATGGGAAAGCGCAATTCCAAGCACGCCTACCCTGCCGTCTGTTAAAAAATTGATGATTACAGAACCGGCCCCAAAAATAACTAAGAGGGCCGTGCCAAACGCTTCCGCGTAATATTTATGCCAAATGTGCTTATCGTGCATAGAATGAAAATTATAAATACAATTTTATACTTAGTATACGTTATTTTATCCCAATAACAAAATTAAAAACGCCAAATACGGTGGGAATTACTTTTGTGCGAGTAAAGCCGATTGCCTTTAATTTTGCTTGAATTTCTCGTGATGAAAGAAGTTTTGGTGCGTCTTTTCCGCCTATCATCATATCCATTATTTGTATTGCGTCAAGTAACCACGGCATAAAATGCAAAAAGCTGTCTGTTGTTGGTTCACAAATTACTACATATCCGCCTTTTGGTAGCAGGCAGTACGCTTTTTCAAGAAATTGCTTGCCGTACGAATAAAAAGCAAGTTTGCGGTATAAAAATACCAAGTTATACTCCCCTTTCTCCCCCCACATATCCTTGAGGGCCTGCCCTTTGGTAGAATACACAAATTTACTCGGTTTTTTTTGCAGAGGGTAGTGCTCAAACAATTTTGGAAAAAAATGCTTGTGTTCCTTGAGCGACGCAATAGTGAAGGACACTTCAGGCTTGATCTTGAGAAGCTCGCTTACAAACGTAATCCCCACTTCTCCAGCGATAATTTTTTTTACCCGCGATAAATTTATATGAGAGAGAAGCTCTGAAGATGCCTGGCGTATGATCGCATTTGCGGCAAGATAATAATGAAAAACCACGTTATTTTTATTATGCAGGAGGCGCATCTGCTTGCTGGGCAGTCCGCTCCTGATGACCTCCGAAAGATTAATCCATGAGTGCCATGTCGCAATAAAGAGGCTGATGTAGTCGCCTAAATAATTCTCTCTTTCTTTCAGCAAAAAAAGAGAAGAAAAGCGTGTCAGGGAATACCCCTTGCTGTGCTCCTCTATATAGTGAAGGTGTTTTAAGCCCGAAAGCAGAGGCAAAAGCACTGCTGTGTTGAGACGCAGTTTTTTGGCAAGCTTTGGAGCCGACTTGGGCGTATAGATCAGTTCCTCAAAAATGCCAAGCGTCAACGCGGCATGTAAAAAAACAATTTTTTGAAAGCCTTCAACATCAAGCAAAAATTTCATTTCCATCGGAAAATCCATGAGGCCTTTTTTCCTGCCGTGTGTCAGACAGAGAAGATTTTGAAAGAAGTGCATATTTATTTATAGAACAGAGCGGAAAATTGGCACGCAAGATCAGAGGCTATATAAGAACAACCGCGTTTTTTATAGAACATATCAGCATTTTTTCCAAGAAGGTATGAGGCATTCAGAGCCGATTGCAAAAGATCATGGGATTGCGCTAAAAAGCCTGCGCACAGCCCTGCCAGAACATCCCCTGTGCCCGCTTTCGTGAGCCCCGCATTGCCTGTTTTATTATAATAATGCGTATTGTGCGCCATGATTCTGGTTGTTGCGCCTTTTTGCACAAGAACATTCCCTCGTTCAATAAGATGGTGTATCGTACAGTATTGCAAAAGTCTTTTATATTCTTTTGCATTGGGAAGAAGAATGGCATTTTGTAATTTTCTTTCGTCAAAGGCACGCAATGCTCCGGCATCTAAAATTTTTGGTCCCTGAAAAGAATGCAGGACTTTTTTTAAAAGGCGGAGAGAAGATGCTCTTTCAAAAATACCCGGCCCTGCCAAGAGGCAGTCAATCTTACTGAAAGAACGAACAATATCAGGATAGTGTGCTTCGCATAAATATTCCCCTTTTAATTTTTTAGTTACCAGATCAGCAGAGAGGCAGTTGATTGCCCATGCTACTTTTTCTGGAGCCGCAATCACCACGCTGTCTGCGCCGCTCCGCAAAGCCGCAAGGCCGGCAAGGGCAGGGGCGCCTATATACTCTTTTGATCCGCCGAGTATGAACACTCTGCCGTTGTCCCCTTTTGATGAATTATTTCTGCGCAGAGGCAACTTGATTAATTTTTTGGTAACAAGAATACGCTTCATTTACACTTGAGCAAGTATTTCTTCAGCATAGATAACAAGATCGGACGGCTGAAATCTGTGCTTAATGAGGTAATTGCTTGCGCCGTATTTAAGACATTCTTTTTTATCTACTGCATTATCAATATTGGAAAGCATAATAACCGGAATCCACTTGATTTCAATAGTGGATTTGATTTTTTTTAAAATATTTAATCCGTCTTCTTTTGCCATGACAAGATCAAGAAAGATGAGATCCGGCTGAAACGAAATTATCTGCTGAAGCACGCTTGAGGAATCATCACACGCGACAACCTCAAACCCTGCATTTTTAAACTTCATGACGTACATCTCCAGTATCATTTTGTCGTCATCTATAAAAAAAACGCGGAATTGCCTGCTTTTTTCTTGGTTTTGTTTTTGTTTGAATTGCATACAGTTATATATAAAACATGATTATTCCGGAATTGTGAGTACAACGCTTGCACCGGTTCCGGAAACTCCATTTAAAGCGGTATATGAATACGTTTTTCCAGTAGCATCAAAGTCCGTATCAGCAGTATCAAAATGATTGACGGTATTGGTGACGGTAAGAACATTTTTGCCGCCGACATTGGTAATGCTTACGGTTGCGTCTTTTTGGCTGTAGTTTGTCCACCCTGTTCTATTTGTCGGTTCAATCGGATAGAGAGACGGATTTGCAGATCCTCCAAAGTCGTCCTGGGTAAAAGTATATGTTGCGGCATAGCCTTTATAGCCATTTTGGAAAAAAGATACAAAAAATGAAACAACAAGCGTTGCCATCAGTACCGAAGAGAACCCGCCGAGCGAAAGGAGTTTCAATTTTTTGCTGTATATTCTATATTCTACATACGATACGGTGGAAACAGCCGTTTCTTCGCGTTTTTTCAAAGCCATGAAGCTTTGTGCAGGATCTGCCAGAAGGATAATCAAAAATTCAAAGAAATTTTGCCGCATCCGCTGAAAAAATATTCGCGAGGCAAAGAAAAATAATTTTGATTTACCCCGTATATTTTTTTTTGAATCAAGCTGTGCGTTGGTAAATTGCACTTTCTGGTACGACGTATCATATGCCTTGATGATATATGAAAGAATTTTTTTTCTCATAGGAGCTAGGGTGCTGTTAATGTATTCCATATTAAATTTAGTATATTGTTTTCTTTGGATGGTGTCAAAAAAGTAATATCTTGCGATACGCCACTATTCCCCGCTTTATCTGCTACTGCGACGCGAAGTTGATATAAAATTCCTTTCTCAAAATTTTCCAGTACGGAAACGTGCGCAAGCGAGTAGTCTTCATCAACTTCATGAACGTATTGAAGCTCCCTTCCGCGCGTAACTCCCTTATCCCAATACACTATGCTTTTTGTGGGCTCGTTTGTTTTCCACGATATAAGCACTTTGATTTTTTTATTTTTTTCAACAAGAAGGGTCTCTGCATCTAGTTCAAGAACGCGCGGCGCTTGCTCATCTACCGATGAGGTAAATTCTACAAATTCGCTTTCAACAAGCACCCCTTGCGCATCCTTGGCGTATACTCGTATGCGATAACGGCTTTGTAATGCTAAAGAATCAAGGCTTATCCGATGAACCGTTTCAAACACATCCTCCTTGCCAAGACGCAAAACTTCTTCGGTGTCAACACGCCCGTATTCAATTGCTGTTGTTGCCGGATAATTTGTTTTCCATGAAAATACTGCGGCGTTCCCCTGCACATCGCTCATCTCAAGATCAGAGAGCTGCAATTGCAAGGAATCGTTTTTTGCTTCAGGAGTATGCGGCTGTTCAGAATTCCCACTCAAACGGTTATATATTTTTTTTTCTTTTATTTCCGGCAGATCTGCTTTGGCGGGCATCAGCTCATATCCTTCAAAATGTATGCCCCCATTCATTACTACACTGCGCGCATTCAGTGCATAGGGTATCATAAGCCCGATAAACGCGAGTGTTGAAAAAAAACCGAGCGGCAGTAAGCGCAGTTTTTTTGTATAGAGTTTATACTGAATGTAAGATAATTGTGAAACGCTGTTTTCCTCTCTTTTTTTAAGAATAATAAAGCTTTGTCCTGCATCTGAAAAAACGATAATCAAAAATTCAAAAAATGAAAGCCGCAGAGCAAGCCATGTTGTTTTGTGCACAGCTTTCGCAATGGAAGCGCATGCACGGTCGTAGTGCTTTGTGGCAAAAGAAATTATTTTTTCACCGGTTTTAAACATAGGATGACGCGGTTATGCGGAGCGGCGTTTGGCTTTTTCTCTGTATTCTATAAGTTTTTTTTCTGTATATCTGCTATAAAAAAAGATAGCCGTAATAATAACTGTGAGAATGACAAGCAGGAAAATATACCCAAGCTTGATCAGCATATACTCTTTTTTAAACACTGGATTAAAAATTTTGAGCATGACCCATGTGATGCCCATAAGATATGAAAAATACATCGTGCTCATCGCGCATACTTTTAACGCATCCAGTTTGATGTCGGTAATTTCATCAGTATGCAGGTATGACCACAAGAAAATTGGAAAGAGAACAAACGTGAGAACCTCTGAAAGCAGAAACACCGAAAATGAATGGAACGGTAAAAATATGAGTGGGATAATAATCAGCAAGGCGGCAAAATAATGCACAACGCCTTTATAGCGCGAACTTTTAAGGGAAAGGACGTGATAGGGAGAATTAAAAGTTTTAAAAATGGCCTCGTTCATATTATTTATACCGGAGTGCTTCTAACGGATTTAAATGCGCTGCGCGTTGAGCCGGATAAAAACCAGTAATAAATGCGACAATCGTTGAAAAAATAACAATCATCAGCACAAACCAGGGCGGGTAATAAAAGACGTCAAGCGAACTGCCTCCGAGCCGAGCCGCGAGCACATTTAAGCCGGCGTTTGCAAGTTCAGCCACGCCAATGCCAATCGCAATTCCGCTTATACCTCCTAAAAATCCGATCAAAAGCGATTCTGATAAAAATAAAAGCCAAATGTCTCTCCGTGAAGCTCCTATTGCGCGCATAATGCCGATTTCATTTGTGCGCTCCAAAAGTGCGATCGTCATGGTATTAAACATACCGATTGCCGCAACCATGAGCGCAATGGTTCCAAAAATCGCCAAAATGACCTGCATAATGCGGAATACTTTGTTTGCTTGTTCAACCGTGTCTGAAAGCGCAGAAACTAAAAAGCCGCTTGAGAGAATAGTACCTCGTGCAGATTCTAAAAAAGCTGTTGATTTCACCTGCACTTTGAGCGAGGTGTAATTTTTGAATTTATCAGGGGGATAGGTGCTTGCGGGCAGGTATATATAACTGGTGGTTAATGTATCATCAACCACATTAACAATTTTATAATTTCTATGAATAATCTCTGTTCCATCATCGTTCAAGGCGCTCACCTCAAGGGTTTTAGCGTTATAATCGTCTTTTATTGAAAGTAAATCCAGTACTGCACGGGAAACCACTATACTCTCTTCATCAAGGGGATAATTGCCGTTTTTTTGCTTTTGATTTGCTTGTATGGGCTGGCGAAGCAGTTTGTCCAATCCTGCGAGGCGAAAATAATTATCTTCTATAAAATGCGCTGTAACCCTTGCGGTTACGCCCTCAAAATTCACTTTTGCCCGCTCTGATCTCACCGGGCTGATTTCAGTAATTGCGTCTAGGTCAGTGAGTTTTTTTAATGAATCATGATCAATGTTCACGAGAGAATCCCCGGCTGACGCAACATCTAAGGTGAGTAAGGCCTCGGCAGTGGTAATTCTCTTGATTAAAAGGCGCTGAAGGCCCTGGCCAAATGAAACGAGAAACAGAATCGTGCCAATGCCGATGCCGATGCCTAAAACCGTAAGAATGCTCCGGAGCTTCATGTTCCTAAAGTTACGAAATGAGAGCCTTAAAATATTAAAAATAATCATACGGTTGCATGGGGCGGGCTTTGCGAGGCAATTAAAATGACGAGTTCTAAGTAATGTACAATTTTTTCAGCTGTTTGTTTTCGGAGGCCGAATCCGCCTTTATTCACTGAAATATCCAGTATTTTCTTTACTTCCCACGGGGAAATTTTATTCTGCAATCTGTTTTTTACGAGCATTTCAAAAGCGGTTTTACGGCTTTCCGCCAAGGTCATTTTGACGGCGTCAAGGATATTTTTAGCAATTTCTTGTACAACGCGTGAAACTTTGTCTTCAGGCATATCTTGCACTTGATTAATGATATGTGCATTGACCATCACATGCTCAAGCATGATGCCAATTCGTTCCGCAACGCGTTTATCAAGGCCTGCTCCGCCTTTGTAGTATGACTTATCAAGCTTTGTAACAAATTCCATCGGCCCAATAATTGATTGCAGACGTTTTTCTATTAACGCCTCCAGGCGCGCCATTTTTCGCTCTTCAGGGACTTTTAGTATAAATTCCGATAATTTTTTAGATTTTATGCTCGTCGGAACATATTTATCTTTCAAAAGGCGTTTCCATGGAAATGTCTTTTGAATATCTTCATCGTCTCCCTGCTTAAAACTTCTTTTATTCTTATTTTTGATTTCGTCAATAATTTTGCCGTCCTTCATGTAGAATATCCTGTCTGCTTCTCCTAAAAAATCAGGCGCGTGGGTTACAAGGAGTATGGTTTTTTTTTCCCGTACATTGAGCTTGCGCAGTATGTCAAAGACATGCACCGTATTTTTAGAATCCAAATTCCCAGTCGGTTCATCGGCAAGAATAATTGCAGGGTTGTTAATGAGTGCGCGCGCAATACCAACGCGCTGCTGCTGGCCGCCTGAAAGCTGTGAGGGAAGTTTATAAAGCTGTTCAAAAATTTCAAAACGCTCGGCAAGCGCTGCTGCTTTTTTTCGCCACTGCGAAACCGATGCCCCTTCAAACATTTGCGGGAGAGCGATATTTTCAAACACAGAAAGGCTTGGAATAAGGTTATATGCCTGAAAAATAAAGCCGATTTGATGGCGATGATATGTGGCAAGATCTTCGTCGTTTAGGGCGGATAACTCCTTTCCCCCAACACTCACTTTGCCTTTTGCAATGTTTTCAAGCCCCGCGATGACATTTAAAAGAGTTGATTTTCCGCACCCTGAAGGGCCAAAAAAAATAATATACTCGTGCGGGAATATCTCTAATGTAATATTTTTCAGCGCGTACACCTCTTTGTTTGCCTCGCCTTGATTATAGATAACGTCTATATTTTTTAAACTCACGAATGCCCTACTCATAACATTATACCGTAGGGAACAAAAAAATTTGTTCTCTACGGAGGGAGGTTATTGCTTTAAAAAGCCAAATGCTTCTTTAAACTGCTGAACAATAATATCAATAATATTCTTCTCTTCTTGGGGAGTGAGCAGGCTGAAATCTTCGGAAATCGCTTTATTCCCACTCCGATCTTCTGATTCCGCGCGAAATTGGTACAGCGCACCGGGGATAAAATCCGTCAGGATTGCCACATGATTTGTGGTGTACTCTTCGTCTTTCTTTGTCTGTTTTTTTAACTCTCTCCCCCGGTCTATCCCGACTTCATATCTCACGAGTGTTGTTGCGGGTTCATCCGTGTCCCAGGAGATGAATATCTGCACTTTGTTTCTATCGGTAAGCAAACCCTCGGCATCAAAATTCTTTATCCTTGGAGGTTCAGTATCTAGTGAAGTAGTAAATTCCGCAAAGGTACTTTGCATGGGCGTCCCTGCGATATCCAAGGAATTTACGCGCACGCGGTATTTTGTTTTTTCCCTCAAGCCGATGATAAAAACGCTATGGGCTGTTTTTAATTCATCGTTTCCTTCTCGTTTCAATGTTTCTTCGCCTGCAATGCCATATTCAACCCCGCTTGTGCTGAAAACATTTGTGTCCCAGCTCACGAGCACGCTGTGCTCTTGAATGTCGTTCACCACTAAATTCGTAACTTTTGCCTCTGCGGTTGTTGAAAATATCAAATCCTGTGTGGATACAAGCTGTCCGCTTTCAGTTATGCCCTCAATCCTATAGTGATATTTCGTACTCTCTTTTAAATTTTCAAGCGCAATTTCGTGTTCCTGATCAAACTGTAAATTTCGAATCTGGTTTCCATATTCACTTGTTGTGCCGTAATCTACAAATGACGTAGCAGGCACGGTTGTTTTCCACTTTATAATTGCTTGCGTGTCGGTAATTTTATCTACGAATGCACCAATAATTATCGGGGGGCCTAAATACATCTCAAGTTTTTCAATAAACGCGCTTAAATCCCCGGCTTCTACTAAACGCTTTGCCTCTTCTGATCCGATTATCTGGCTTACCCCGCCCTCCAATGATTGCGGCGTTTCCCTTGCTTCTTCTGAAACTGGAGCGCCAAGTGTTTGAAATTCTATCAATGGCCCTTGCGTCACATTTCCGCCCTCATCAATGGCAATTGCCTGCGCGCTGTAGAGCGTTCCCTGTTGGAGTTTTTTCAAGTCTATGACGTGATCCCGTATTTTGTTTCTAATTGAATACTCGTCAAATGAGCCAGTTTTGCCTTGTACTTCAGTAAGCCCTCCTTTTCCATACACGAGAAGTGTTGAGGAGATTTCATTCGTTTGCCATTGTGCGGATGCTGATGCATTGGTAATGCCGGTTACACGAAAATTTGAGATTCGCGCTGGAGTAGTGTCCTTTGCGTTGATAATCACCATTGCGGTGCCGCCTACCTCGGCTATTTGTTTTCCGGTACCCGCATTCGTAGTAAATGTTTGATCAGCGCTTTGGGCACTATTACCGGTTGCATCAATGCTTTTCGCTCTCAAATGATATTCTGTTGAAGCCGTTAAGGGAGTTAATCTCACAACGTGATCTTTTGTAAGAACTTCATCCAGTGTTGAGCTTGTTCCATAGTTTACGCTTGTTCCATACTCTACCTTCGTGTTTGCATTCTTGTTTGTTGTCCATGAAACTATTGCGCTTGTATTGCTGGTCAGCACGGTGAGCGCGGATATCACCGGAGCGGAGCGATCTTCCGCACTTCCCGCGCTCGTTCCTGCATTCGTGGTAAAGAAATTGTCAGGGCTTATGGCTTCATTGCGCATGCCATCTTTACTCTTTGCTCTATAGTGATACGTTGTTGCAGTTGCAAGGCTTGTAAGAGTTACTGCGTGGAACAGGGTTGGGAGAGTGTCAAGCGTTGTTGTTGTTCCGTATGTATCGGTTGTTCCATATTCCAGTTGTGTGGTTGAAAGCTCGTCTGTTGTCCAGCTGATCACTGCACTGACATCGTTATAAACTGCACCAATGCCGCTTAAGAGCGGCGCGGTCGCGTCCCCAGTTAAAAAGTTATAAACTGGAGATTCGTTCGTACTTGATTTTACTTTATAGTAATAGCGCGTATTTTCTGTAAGGCCGCTTAAGCTCACTGAATGGCTGGTGCTTGAGCCAGTCGGGCTGGCCGGGAAAAATGTTGGCGAGCTTAAATTGCTGTTTAATGAATACTCAACTTGCGAGTCAAGGGCTGTTGCGGTTGTCCAGGTAATCGTTACTGCGGTGCTTGAAACCGTACCTGCAAGCACATTACTGATAACTGCGTTGATGGTTGCAAGCGTTGTAAATGTGTAACCAGTGTTATTATTGTTGTTGATCGTTTCATTGCCTCCCGAATCTTTCGCCTCTACTTGAAAGAAATAACCGGTTTGTGGCATAAGCCCGGTTATATTAAACACGTGGTTCGTGTTTAAATTTGTATTTGAGGCGAGTGTTCCGTACAAAATTGTTGTTCCGTAATCAACATACGAAGTTGCGGTTTCGTTCGTGGAAAACGTGATGGTAACGCTGGTGTCTTTAATCTGTTTTGTTACTACCGCGGTGATTATCGGCGCGGAGGAGTCCGATGTGCTGAAACTTAAGTACGGCGGCGCGTTTGGCGAATTTGTGGAATTGCCGTTTGCATCCGTAGAGATTACTTTGTAATAATACGTACTTCCGGCAACAAGCCCTGTAATTTGTACTTGATGTGAGCTGACGCGGGGGTTTGTGTCTGCTTCTGTTTGAGGATACGTAAAGGCGTTTGAAAGAGCAGAGGAAAGCGAGTATGTAACCTGCGAAGAAGAATCTCTGTCTGTTGTCCAGGTGATTTTTATGGTACCCAAACTTACTAAAATGCTTTGTACGTTGCTTATGATTGGGCCAGGCACATCGGTTGTGGTAACACTATAGCAAGAAGTTCCGCATGCATCTTTGGTGCCTTCATTGCCGAGCGCGTCCTTGCTTCGTATTCTAAAATAATAGGTTCTCTGCGCTTTTAAAGAGGTCAACGTAATGCTATGAGGATTATTTGCACCGATAAATGTGGGAGATCCTTGCGCAAGCGTTGATGCATCGGTGAACTCAACCGGTGTGATATCGGTATAATCTATATACGAGTCTGAAAGCTCATCTGTGGTAAAGCTGATCGTTGCTCGAGAATTTGTTACGTTTGTAATCTGCGTTGATACATTGAACGTAATCACCGGCGCGTTTACATCGCTTGACCCGCCTGTCCCTTCTCCCCCATCTGTTGTTCCGTTTGTAATGCCGGTTACCTTGCTTGACTGGTATGATTTATTTCCGCTTCCATCTCGCGTAATGACATAATAGCTGTAGGTGGTACTTGCCGCGGTTGAATTATCCTGATAAAAATTCGTTGCTATATTTGTTACGCTTGCAAGGAAGCTGAACGAAGGATCGGTTCCTGCTTTGCGATACACGTCATAGCTCGCAAAATTGCCAGTTACCGCTTTCCATGAAGTAAATAGGCTGTATGTCGCCGGTGTTGAACGTAAATTTGTAGTTTCAATAAGAACCACATTTTTGGGCGTGCCTGGCGCCGCCGCTGAAGTGGTTGTATAGTTTCCGTGCGCGTCTATCGCCTTGAAGTACACGAGGTCGGCTTCACCGCTGAATTTCCAGTTTGTGATTGCAGAACCGCTATAACTTGGGCTTGTTCCACTGATTGCGTTTAATCCGTCCGCGCCATAGCTTGCACTGTTTGAAATCTGCATGGTGAGCGCCGTGTTATCTGTTGCAGAGGGAGTAACTGTTACAGAGGCTCCGGCCGCAGTCGCACTGGAAGCATCAACCACAATCCCCACTCCTGTTGGATCCGCGGTATCTACTGCAAACCCGCTTGAGGAAGTTCCGTACCCAATTTGGTTTGACGAATTGCCGTCATGCCCGACAATCCGCACGCTCATGTCTGTATCATAGATGCCGCTGACATCGGTTTTTACTGTCCATGTAGCAGTTTTTGCCGCCGCAGTTGCGGTAACCCCGCTCACCGCGCCCGCATTGCCCGATACAGTTACTGCTTTCACCCATACTCCAGTACCGCTTGTATGGCTCGCGGCAGTGGTACTTTCCGCGCCGCGCGTTACTCCAGTTAAATCATTTCCGCTCTTTCCCGTATAGGTAATAATTTCGTTGTCTATAGTTAGTGTCCGAGGGCTTTGTGCGGTTGCGGTTGGCACAAGGTTTGCGTCTGACACGCTAATCGTTGTAACCGCATTAGTAATAGTGCCTGAAAGCGTTACGCCGCGTTCATAATATAACCCGATAGTTACAATGCCGTCTTCGTCAGGCTCATCAGGATCAAGTAGGGTATAGCCAACATTTACTGTTCCCCCAGTGCTCTGGCTCGCCGA
>CAZHCQ010000026.1:0-4076 GCA_964531415.1 uncultured Gammaproteobacteria bacterium | reverse complement strand
ATTTAGTTGAGGATAAAATTGCAGAGGGTTTGCTGAACGTGGCGTTTCAAGAAGGCGATATCATTAAGATTGGTGTGCGGAGAGGTTCGCTTACGGTTTCTACATAGGGACAGAACATTGTTCTGTCCCTACAATTTATTTGAAAATTTTTAAAGGGCCGATTGTATACATTGGCCCTTTTATGTTTCATCGCGCCAAAAACGTATTCCACATTATTCTTGATGCCGTGTTTCCCCTACGCTGTGTGGGCTGTGGGGTTTTGGGCACGCTTTGCTGCACGGCGTGCATGAGGACGCTGAACATAGAGGCAAAAACCGTATGTATGCCGTATTTTTCGGAGGAATTGTGCGTGATCAGCTGTGTGCACTTTAAGCACGAGATTATTGCTTCGCTCATGCATGCTTTTAAGTACGAAGGCATGCAAGAGGTGCGGGTATATTTTTCAGAAATTTTTCAAAAAATTCCCTCTTCCGTGCGGGCATCCTTGCAGAGCTATGACTGTATCGTGCCTGTGCCGCTTCACCAAAGAAGGCTATGCGAACGCGGGTATAACCAAAATGTGCTTCTCGCGCAAAGCTTTTTTGGAAGAGAAAAAATTGATGCGGCATTGGTTGCGCGAGTTCGTTATACTGCATCGCAAACTGGGCTGAGCAAAGGAGCGAGGGCAAAAAATGTCGCAGGGTGCTTTCGGGTGGTGAATTCTGCAGGCGTGCGGGGCAAAAAAATTTTATTGGTAGATGATGTGGTCACCACCGGGGCAACTATGAAAGAGTGTGCCCGTGTTCTTTTTGAGGCGGGAGCGCGCGATGTGCGGGGGTTTGCGCTTGCGTGGGATTGAGGTAGGGACACATGAGGAGGAGTGCAGGAGACTTTTTGAGCGGATTAGCGGATCGTTTGAGCGAAAAAAATTTCCTGCACTCCTCTTGCTGGCGCTTCGGTGTTTTGTCGGAGGCCTTTTTTGGTATAGTAGTTGCGCGCGTTCCACAGTATCCATCCCTCTGCGGCGTCGGTTTCTTCAACAGCTTGAATTTGCTGTTTAATTTTATCTCCATCATACACTGCGCCAAGGCTGAAGGCTTGAATCCAGACGCGTAGCTTTGCGCTTCCCTTACGAAGGGGTTCCTCTGCGGCCTCCAGGCTGTTTTTGAGAATTTTATAGGGGTGCATGGCAGGATTGGAAAAACCTGCGTATCCTTTTCCATAATGGGATGGGTAGGTCATCGGGTAGATATAATCAACAAAGTTTTGTGCGTCTGCTAAACGCTGTCCGATGCCGATATCTTCGCCAGTTTTTGCGTGATCAAGCACGAGCCCGAACATATCCACCGAGATATATGCGGGAATGTCGGCAAGCTCATCTCCAAGATAGCTAAAAAATTTTTCCATTGCGATTGCTTTGGTTGTTTGGAGGTTATGGTACGTTGCGCTCTGAAGCGGGCCGTCAGAGGGAAAGCGGACAAAATCAAAATTAATTTCATCTGCGCCGAAGCTTGCGGCTTCGCGTCCGATTGCGGAGTTATAATCCCATACACTCCGAACGGTCGGATCTGCCCACGGATTGCCCGCGTAACTTTTCCAGAGTTCGCCGTTCTTTTTGAGAATAGCCCACTCTGGTTTTTTTTGCGCGATAAGCGGGTCTGAAAATACCACCACTCGCGCGATGACATATATCCCCGCGTCTTTAAATTCCTGAAATACGGAGCGGAGATCGGCAATGACTTCCCTTGACGTGCCAAGCGCTTGTACCTCACGAAGCGTGCTGTTATACAATACAAAGCCTGACGCATCTTTCACGTCAATGACTACAGCATTGAGTTCCGTGCCGTGCATCAAGGCGATGATATATTCCCTCATTTTTGGGTTTGCCGCAGATGAAGCAGTAAGATATACGCCTTTTGCATATCTGCGAGGAGGTTTATTTTCATTGGTGCGCGGAGCAGTTCGGCGGGCTTTGATATTGAGAATGTCCGCGAGCGGGAGGGGCACTCCTTTTTGCACAAGCGTGAAGAACGTCATCTCCGGCGTGCCGAGGTAGAGGGCAGAATTGGTGCTTGGGTCAATATACCACGCTTTTTTTTGATTCTGACTTTCTCTCACTATTCTTCCTAGCAGGCTGTTTATCAAGGCGATGTCTTTAGATGGACCCTGCGCGCCGTAGCCGGGGAGTTTATTCAAGTCCTCGGCGTTGAGGGTGACTGCTCTGTTTTGCATCAGCCAAAGCGCATCCGCGGGTGTGCTGAATGGGTAGCGTTCTAAATTCTCCGGATCTACATACCACGCGCGCGCTCGGTTTTCCTCTTCTATAAGAATGCGTCCGCTCCACTGTTTTGCGCTTTCCCAATCATACGCGCGGCTGTGCAAAGGAATCGCAAGGAGCAGGATTCCAAGAGGTATGAAGCTATATATTGTTTTAAACATGAAGTTAATGAGGGGAAATATCATGGTTGAGTATAACAGAGAGAAGCGTGTTTGACACGCTCTCACGCGCAGCACGATAGATCATATTTTATATGGCGCACCTTCTTGACAGCTCGGTCTGGGTGGCTCTCTTTCTTGATTTTGATACCCAGCATCATAAAAGCGGTAAATCATAGAAATTTTCTATGCAAACAAATAAACCCGCTCAAAGTCCCGGTAGCTTATTTAAGTCCATGCCATTAAGGGAGATTCCTCTGTTACGCATAATCCAAAGCGCGTCAGCAGGGGTGCTGAATGGGTAGACTCACAGCTCTTTACAAAAGGGCATAATTGATGCTACTCTGTAATTACAAAAACTTGTGCTTCGAACTGTCACCGGATGGTGGCGTGGCTGGTATATCTAGCCTAGGGTACATAGTTGGAAATAGTCCCGGAACCCCGGGATTATTTTTTATTACTTGAATTTCCATTCATCTTCAATATGTTTTTTGATGAGAGCTTTATAGATGTTATGATCAGTTTTAGATATATCATATGATCTTCTAATACTCCCCGCGATCATATCTGCCATTTGAACTAAAACATTTCCTTTAGAGTCGACTAATTTACAATTTTTCATTATTTGTTTTTGTTTAGAATTTAATTGAGTACGCAAGTATGCGAGGAAACTTTTCCTGAATATCCTATTTCCACTTCCATCAATCTTAACATTAGCACTTCGAATTGAATCATTAGCATACTTAAGCACCATTTTAATAGTATAGCTATAAAAAGAATTCTTATTTCTTTTCAACTCCTCACTCTTAATCACTGACTTATCAATCATTAAACTCCTGATTCTAAAATCAAAGTCCTTAACTGTTTCAAGAAACTTAATACGAGTAATTTTTGATGATCGAGAAAATTTAAACTCCATATTATCGTGAAAACCTAAACTGCACCTTAATGCCTTTATAGCTAGTGCTGTTTTTTCAGCTTCTAATTCGTCATCAAAAATAACTAATGAGATCACAAAAAATTTACTTGACCCCCGCTTCAATTTAAAACCGGGATCGCCTGAATCATCAATGAAAACTAACATAATTTGCTACAGTGTTGATATCCAATTTTGAGAGCCAACGCCAAAATCTATTAATTTTTAAATTCTATATGTCTATTTCCGCCATTCTCTCAATATGTTGCTCTAGGAGACTAATTTTCTCTTCTCTATTCATTTTCATGAGTTTTCTTTTTGGAATTTTGAGCTTTTCTATCCATTGGGTTGCTGTGGATGGACTGACTTTAAAATGCTTTGCGACTTTTTCGATGCTTCTTTTCTGATTATATATATCAACCAACTCATCTCTCGGAGGAGTCTTTATTTTCTGATATTTTTTTCTGCTTGAAAGCGGAACACCCCATGCTCCAAGGAGTAATTGTAGATGTTTTTTTGGAATTTTTATTTTTTTTGCAATCTCATTAATAGATGTTCCTGCATTTATTGCGTTAATAATTTTTTGTTTTTTATCCGTGAACATAGATTAAATTTAGGTTATATTTATAAATGATACTTGCTGTAGTATACAGAACTGGCATCAACCCGTTAAGTATGCTTATGTGTAAAAACTTTATATATCTTCAAATTTACTATAAAATAATTTTCAAACTAAGTTTCATTT
>CAZHCQ010000025.1:0-9325 GCA_964531415.1 uncultured Gammaproteobacteria bacterium | reverse complement strand
AAGGATGGGGTTGGGGGGAGGAATTCCGCCACGCCCGAGCAAAAACAGAGGCCAGCCCCGCCGCCTGACTCGTTAGAGGCAGAGCCGAGCAAAATACTCTTTTCCTTTTTAGAAGAATTTTTTGGTGGCGCGCGCAAATCGGAAATCATAAAGAGTATTTTGCTTGGCGGCGAGCGTAGCGAGCGGCGGCGGGGCGGCTTCCTTTGTTTAGGAATTTTTGATAAAGTAGGTTCGAGCGCAGTCGTAAAGATACTCCACAATAAGGCTTTCCGATTTGTGGCCAACCATTTGGTCAGAAGGAACGTAAGATTTCTTTTCCTTTAGGCTGAAAGTTCATGAGCAGTAAGGTTACAACCAAACTGACAGTATATGCAAAAAATGTACCTATTATGAACCCATAAGCTGGGAAGGCGAACATAACTGTTATTGTGTACGCAAATATGGAAAGCGACCCAAGAGCTACTTTTTGTATTGTTGGAAACAAACTTTTTGGACCATAATACCAATGAAGAATCATCATTAATGAGGAAAAGGTGGCGGGAAACATCGTGAACATGCCACCCCAAAATGGGCTTAATATTTTGCCAAGTAATACAACGAGAAAAACTATGAAGCCGACAAAGATCGCACGACAAATTTTTTGGTCAAATGTGTAAGTCAGTGTGACTGGCTTTTTGTAGTTTTTTCTTTGGAGGAGGAAATGAGCTCCTAAAACAAGTAACGTATAACCTGCCACCCCAACCGCGAGACGATTCAATTCAAGAACAACAACGGGAATAGCTAAAGCAAACCAAAATCCAATGCTGATAACAAAACTTACAATTATTTGCCAAATTTTATTCTTGACTATCTTTGCAAAATACTCTGCAATGTAGGCATAAATTGCTACAAACAGTACAGACAAGCCGAGCGGTATAAGGCTAGCAGAAACAACTGTAGCAACTGCTTTAGGAGATACTGTCCAGCCTAAAAAGAAAAAACCGAGCGCGACTGTCGTTGGAAAAGTAAGAATAATGCCTGCAATGCGTTTACTCATTTTTTCAGCTATAAAAGAAAGCAGAGAGATAACTCCGCCGCCGACAATAAACGATACAATCAGTTGAAGGATAAAAAATTTGTTCATGATAAACACAAAGATCAACTTCACCGCCCTGCTCGTTTAGAGCAGAACACCAAAGAAAAGTTTTCTTTTCCTGTCGCCCTACTGCTTTTGAAAAGCTAAAGATCCTGAACGAAGGCTGAAAAAAGTGGAGGCATTTCTTCCCTGCACCACGATTTCAAGAAAACGATGAGATCCCAAACCAGAACTCCCAATAATAAGTGCGGCATGGTTATTTGGAACGTCTTTTAAGTGCGTATAGCAATCAAGCGGCCCAACATAGGTATTAATCACCGCTCCCGGCTTATGCCCAATTTCTTCAGGGAGCATTGTGGTTTTGCAGTTACCAAAATTATCCACCCACCATATTGCCGACGGAGCATCAAAAATTTCTTCCCATTTTTGTACGTCCATGACTTCTGATGGAACCTTCTTCCCTTCCAGTAACCACAGGGCAACGCGCGGCAAAAATTCAAAACTTCGAAACTGCGTTGAGCATACCCGATCTGGTAAATCGTCCGGAACTACTTTTTGTTCCGCCATCGCTTGCAAAACCGTGGCAATGTCAAAAATTTCAATCTTATCAACAACTTTTAATTTTTTTATGAGTGAAAGCGTAACGCCTTCAACCGATGCAACAACGATTGTTTGTTTATAATAAAAATAGCCAAACGGCGAGCCGTTTTTCCATTTTTTGCTTCTGCCGTGCCTCGGAGCAACATTCACCAGCACCACTCCTTTGCGCCCTTCGGCTGAATCTAAAACATCAATCAGGTTGCCAGAGGCTTCCAAGTCCCCCTGCACTCCGATTGTTTCAACAGGACACTCAAATAAAGCCGCGGCGCGTGTTGTTTGGCGCCCCATGGCATTTGCGTCGTGGCAGTCGTTAATAATGGTAACAAACATAGGTTATAAAATAATTAAATAAAAATTAATAAAGAAATTTAAAAAGCCCCTTCTTCCAAAATACCCTGATTACTTGAAACTGCCTCTTTCGTGTTTCATTAAATCGGACCTTTGAGAAGAAAAGGCTTTTTGCATTTCTTGATAAATTCTAGAAATGACACTGCCCATATATTCTTTCTAAAATACTCCCTGCGCTTCAAGCCAGTATTCCATATTATTAAACTATCATGAAAAAATAAATCCGTCAAACCCATGCGTCGTCTATTTTTAGGACGTGGCCGATAACTTTTACAATCATATGGGCGAAAAAACCCACTACGAGCGAGGTGAGAAAGAACGATAGCGATAATTTCACAAAAAAAAGCGATGCCAAAAGAGCGCCTAAAACCCAATCAACTTGATCAAAAGGAACCCATGGCTTGCCGGGCGCAATTCCTAATTGGCGTTTTAAAAAACTTCGCGCAAGATCCCCTCCAAGAGCGCCGATTCCAAGCGCCAACCCAAATGCAAGCGTCAGATGAGAGTAGTCTGCAATGCTCAATGAACGTATGAATGCATGCGAATAAAACAGCTTGCGCTCAATCACAAAAATCACAACGCTTACTGGGAGTCCGAACAGAATACCACGTACTGTTTTGTGGTCTCCAAAAATTCTCTGCCCTCTCAAAGTATGATGAAAATCTATGGGCATGCTCCATCTTGGAAAAAGCTTTGCTGAAAAAACAGCGCTCATATTAGCCACGCCGGCTGGAAGGAGAAACCATAAAATTTTAATAAATATGCTCATCACCCACTTTTCATTAACGAAATATTCGTAGTGCAGTCTTTCTCTCTTCAGATTTTGCTACTGCCAAAAACAGAGCTTGAAAAGAGGTAATAATATTAAGTATCAGCACCAAAACCAAAATATAGCTTGCATAGAGAGGATTATATGGTATCACCGCAAGCGCGACAAAATATAAGATGATCATTTCCGTACGGTGCATAATACGCCATACTTTCTTTTCTTCAGGGTCATCAACAGCCTTCCTATGGTTTGCATACGCCACAATAAAGGTAGGGAGGAGCGTAAAATAGCCGAGCGCAAACATCATGAGAGGAAATGGCAAAATTACATCGGGGAGAGCAAAAAACCAGAAAGACGCGAGTAAAAGAAAATCCACAAAGCGATCCAGTGTCCCATCTAAAAAGGCTCCTAGATGCGTCTGCATTTTTAAAAGGCGGGCAAGCCCTCCATCAAGCGTGTCCATACCGCACCCAAAAAGAAAAAACAACAGCGCCATAATAGGACGATTTAGGGACGCAAAATAGAATCCAATTGCCGAAAACACAACGGTAAGATACGTTATTCCATTTGGCGTAAAGGGAAGAAGCTTTCCTATGCGTCCTAAAAAATCGGACATTGACTGTGTATAAATTTTCTCTTTTATCATATTCTAGAATTTAAGGCTTGCTGTATCAAAAATGAATCCCGTAGCTTTCCCGCGGATTCCTGGCCGAAAACGTGCACGCAACCTTGTGATAAACAAAAGCTCGCGCCATGAATGCGGGTACACGATAAAATCCCACAGTTCATGTACGCATAAGTTGACAGCGAGAAAAAATGCAAAATTGAAATTGCGCGTGAGCACAAAAGCAACTCCAGCAAGCAAAAAAGCAACGTCAAAACCATGCAGTATCTTAATAGTATATCCATTTTCTCCATACGTCAGCATGCGCGTATACGCTGGAAGGCGCATCATTTTAGCGATAACAGAATTTAAAATGTGATCAGCGTCAATCATGATACCAGCAAGAACACAGATCACAAATAACACAAAACCGTATGCATGCACTGCATATCCAACCCCTGCAACAACAAGCGCAAGGGCAATGTGCACAGCCTCATCTTTTACTTGAGAGTAGGTACCAAAAAGCATACTCAAAAAAATAGTTACTTATCATAGTATAGAGGATTATGATGCCCACATCTATACTCTTTGTTCACGGCATATATCTTTGAACAGCGCGTCAAAAAACACAACGCGTGCATCAAGAATTTCACAAAGGCCTTTTTTAGCTTCACGAAGCATTACACCATCCTCGTCTGATATCGCATGAAAAACGTCATCAAATACACGGAAGTCAGCTTCTTCATCGCGTACATGTGCATCAAAATACCCTGTTGGGCACTGTTCCAATCCGACAATCTTGTTAATTCCCTCTCTATATGCGCTGAAAATTGAGAGGTTAAGCACTTCATTTCCTAGTGCGATAGAGGAGATTCCTTGAGGCAACGGACGAGAAAGATTCGCACAAAGCTCAAATCGCTTAGCCAAATATTCCGTCGTATAAGATCGCTCATCAGTGTGCGTCAATTTTCTCACCTCAATGCCGAGAAAACTTATAAATTCCAAAAAATATTTACTATGACATCCCTCGCTGTCACTCCCCCACGCTTCAATGTTGAGCAAGTCAAGTAACGGCTGTTTCACCTTCCAGAGGTAGTATGGGACGCGGGCGTAGAGCACTGCAAAGCAACTTGGCAAAGAAATGGAAAAAAAGTACTGTTGCGTTACAAAATGGCAGACTTGTTCCTTTGTGAACGCCCCATCGCAAAACGCTTTGAGAAACTTGTGATGGATTACAGGGTGATCTGCGCAGATATGCCGCAATGAATTCAATGAATAACGCATGGCTGTCAATACTATGCTTCCGAATAAACAAAATTCTGGAGCCCATGGTCGGATTTGAACCGACGACCTCTGCTTTACGAAAGCATTGCTCTAGCCAACTGAGCTACATGGGCGCGAGCTATTTTCCTTGCCAAAGCGCGCCGTAACGGGCAACCAAATTGCCAAAGATGATAAAAATGATAAAAAACACAATGAACGCGACAGCAAAAATTATACTCATCATGCGGAAAAGAAGCAAGTTTTTTGGCTTGTGCGGAAGTTCAACGTGAATTCCCCGGCGCACATTCCCATCCCTCTTTTTCTTTACCAGCACAGATGCAGAGGATTCTTTTGCGGCTGTTTTGAGAGCATGAGCATAGGCAATATCTTTCACTGATGGCTTTTTCGGTTGTTCCATCAGCGTGCCCTCTTTCTTCTCTGCAACCACATACTCCACAAGCTCCTTCACCTCCTTTTGGGCAGTGATTGTGCTGGCTGATGATTCTGCTTTTAAAGCCTGTAAAACTTCATTGCGTATTTTCTCTTTCTCCGCATCAGAATACGTTTGTTGTTTTGCTGGATCACTCATAGTATGCTATCTATTACGGCGCGGGCGCACCAAAAAAATACGCCCACCACCGAGAAACATTAGATTGAAAACGAATTTTCTCCTCGCGCGCGCTTGCCGGTAAGGAGTTTTCCAATCCTCTCATATTTTGATTTTCCTCAATAATCACCGCAACCTCTCCTTTCTTTTTGAGGTTCAACTTCTGCTTTGCCGTCTTTTCAATAAACGAGGAGGACTTTGTATAATCAAAAAGCTTTTCAAGATTTAGACTTTCTGATTCAAGGCTCGCGACCTCATCTTGGAGCAGCTTTATTTCTTTATCAACCGCACGTTTTTTCATTAAAACACCATAAAATGCCCATGCAACAGCAATTAAAATAATCAGCCCAACGATAAGGCCAAGTTTTGAAAAAAATATCCGAGCAATAATAGTACGCCTCATGTTGACCTGATTTAATCTATCATACCATGGTGGCAATCTTCTTGACAATAAAGGCTCATGTGAGAAAATTATACCATCACTCTTTATTATTTTACCATAAACAGATGAACAAACGCAGAAAACAGCTCAAACGCGCATGGAGCGTGGTGGCCATTCTCATGATTCTAGGAATGGTTGGGTTTACTCTGTTCGCCTTGCTTTCTAACGTCAGCGACATATAGCAGTAGGGGTGGTTCGCGAACCACCCCTACTGCTTTTTTAAAACCTGCAAAAATACGCTTGAGGGAATTTTCACCTTGCCAATCGCCGTCATTTTCTTCTTTCCTTTTTTCTGCTTCTCTAAAAGCTTTCTCTTGCGTGTTACATCGCCTCCATAGAGCTTCGCGGTGACGTCTTTTCGGAGAGCGCTTAAACGGTCAGCCGCGATAATTTTCGCGCCAATCGCCGCTTGAATTTTAATCACAAACATCTGCTTTTGCAAACTATTTTTAATCGTTTCCACGATACGCTTGCCGACAGCGTATGCCTCATCAGTATACACTATTGTTGAAAGCGCTTCTACCTTCTCTTCGGCAACCAGAATATCAAGCCTTCTGACGTCTGCAAGCTGGTAGCGCGAAAATTCATAGTTCATTGACGCATACCCCTGCGAAATGCTTTTTATCTGATCGTAAAAATCAACAAGCACGGACTTAAGCGGCAAAGAATAGGAAAGAATCACGCGCTTGTGCTCGCCTTCTGATATGTATTCAATATTGTGATACACCCCCCGTTTTTTTTCAAGCACATCCATAAGCGGCCCAATGCACACTTCGGGGGTAACAATCTCAAGTTTTACCCAGGGCTCTTCAACCAGCCGTATCAGCGCGGATGAGGGAAGTTCAGAAGGAGAGGTAATGCGCTTCGTTGTTCCATCGTTTAAGTGCACCATATAGGCAATAGAAGGCACGGTTACCACCAGCTCCATATTATATTCGCGCTTTAAGCGCTCTTGAACAATTTCAAGATGCAAAAGCCCTAAAAAGCCGGCGCGAAAGCCAAAACCAAGTGCTTGAGAATTTTCAGGCTCATACACAAGCGACGAATCATTCAGCTTCAACTTCTCAAGCGCGTCGCGAAGATCGCTGAAACGGTCAGCATCCTTCGGGAAAATACCCGCAAATACCATCGGTTTGATTTCTTTATACCCGGGAAGCAAAGGGGCCGCATTATATTTTAATGTTATGGTATCTCCAACACGAATTCTCCCAACTTCTTTGATGCCCGTAATCACATAGCCAATCTCGCCTGCCTCCAAACTGCCCCTCTCTTTAAAGGTAACTGCTATGGACCCAACCTCCTGCACTTCGGCAGAGGTATGAGCAGCAACAAAGAGTACCTGATCCCCTTTCTTCATCGCGCCTGAAACCACGCGCACATAGGCAACTACGCCTTTATATTCGTCAAAAAATGAATCAAAGATAAGCGCTTGAAGCATGCCAACATGGTCTTCATCTGAAACACGCGGAGGAGGAACACGTTCCACGACTGCACTAAGAACGCTCTCCACATTCGTACCCTCTTTTGCAGAGATGAGAATAATCTCTTCTTTTTTCACGCCAAGCAACGCAATAATTTCAGAAGAAACCTTTTCAGGGTCCGCATTGTGCAAATCTATTTTATTAATGACCGGAATAATAGCGAGATTCTCGCCTATTGCCAAATACAAATTTGAAAGAGTTTGCGCCTGAATCCCCGCTGTCGCATCAATAACAAGCAGAGCGCCCTCAACTGCCGCAAGGGAACGGGAAACTTCGTAAGTAAAATCAACATGGCCTGGGGTATCAATTAATGTCAGCGCATACACTCGTTTTGGATCGCTTTTGAGCGCATATTCCATACGCGCAGGCTGGAGTTTAATGGTGATGCCCCGTTCTTTTTCAATGTCCATATTATCTAAAACTTGATCATGCATGTGCCGTTTATCTATTGTATTGGTAATTTCCAAAAGACGATCGGCAAGGGTTGATTTGCCATGGTCTATATGTGCGATAATGCAAAAATTTCGTATTTCTTGCCTCATGTGCTTAAGCGTAAACTTTTAGAAAACAAAGCGCTTAGAAGAAGAACATATCCAATTCCAAGCGGATGATTCAAATAGGGGCTGAAAAAATGAACGACGCACACCGCAATAAAACCAAAAAGTATTCCAAATAAAAAAAATCGTTCAAACGGTTTCTCTTGCTCACCTCCAAGCTGTTGGTGTGCGCTTAAAACGACAGCAAAGATCAATCCGAGGTACACAACAAGTCCCGCTAAACCAATTTTCACGGCAAAATCATGATACCCCCATTCAAATACATACGTTGTGTAATCCCCCTTGCTGATATTTACGATCCGCGGATCTTTTGATTGATACCTCACTGTTTTTCCAAAACCATAACCAAAAATCGGCCGCTTTACAATTGCTTCATTCAATACGGGAAGAAGCGCCCATCGGCTTCCGATCCCTGGCTCATCGGTTGTTGGCACAAGGCGTTCAGCAAGAATATCGGTTGGATACGTAAATTGCAAAATACGTGAAATGGGCATATTGAGCGCAATCAGGATCACCAAAAATGAAAAAACGAGCGATCCACAAAGCCCAACACCACACAGCATAAGCTGATTCCATTTGATTCGGACGACCAGAAAGGCATACACAACACTGCAAATCAGTGCAAAAGCAATTCCAGCCCAAAACGCCCGTGAAAGGCTGATAATCAGCGTTGTGCTTGCGAGGGATACTAAAAGCCAGCTTGCACAAAATGTTTTGTCGCGCAACAGGCTTTTGATGCTCCCGCTCTTTTGAACCAACACCCCCAGAGAAACCCATAAAAATACTAAAAATCCCAGAGCTGAAGTAAGGAAAGAGGGCGAAAAAATTCTGTAAAAACGCGCCTGAAACGCGCCAATCTCAAAAAGGCGCAGATCGCGGAGCCATTTATACACTATCCCGGTAAACGGCTTATATATCAACCAAAAGTCATCTTTATGGGAAAAAATTATTTCAAGCACGACTGATGAAATAAAATGCCACACTAACGCGGCAGAAAGCAACTGCATGATGAGTTCAAGCGACTGCCGCTCCTTGAGCTTTTTTGAAACCGCAAAAAAAACCACAACAAGCGCGTAAAAAAACCATCCGTTGATGTCAGCAAAAATGAGCTTTAGGCTGTTTTTAAAAATGAAACCCTCAAAAAGCCCAATACTTGCCAGCGCAAATAAAAAAATATACCAAACAAAAAAATTCTCTCTTCTTAAAAAACACAGTAATTCAGACTTCCAGAAAGAACGGCCAGAAAACGCCAACTGCACAAGCTTAAAACACCATGCCACGAAAACCGCCAGAAAAATCCCCATGCGCAGGGACAGTACAAAATTTCCAAGGAAAAGGTCAAACAAATGGCCGTGCCCTCCGACAAATAATTCTAAAAGCACAGCATACACTCCGTACTGCAAATCAATAAACGAAAGTACCAGCACAACCGCAACAATAAGGCAAAAACTGATGGTAGCAATGAGCGGCTCCGAAAAACCGAGCGCGGAAAGCGCATACACAATAACGATAAGTGCGAGCGCAAGCTTGAAAATTTTTCCAAATGGATTCATATATATTCCTTTTCCTTGCGTATATA
>CAZHCQ010000024.1:0-11946 GCA_964531415.1 uncultured Gammaproteobacteria bacterium | reverse complement strand
AGCAATGAAAATTTTCATGCTTCTTAAATTTTCATGTCAATCAGCGCGATGATAATGCCGAGAACTGAAAAAACCGCGGAAATCACCCAAAAACGCATCACAATTTTTGGTTCGCTCCAGCCGATTGCCTCTAAATGATGGTGAAGCGGAGCGGATTTAAATATTTTTTTCCCGTTCCGGAGCCTTCGCGAAAGTATTTGGAGCATTACAGAGAGCGCTTCAGCCACAAAAATAATGCCGATGAGTGGCAGAAGGAAGATTGAATTGGTGAGCATGGCAATAACACCAAGCGTAACGCCCAATGCCATGGAACCGGTATCTCCCATGTAAAAGCGCGCCGGAGGAATATTGAACCAGACAAAAGATAAAAGTGCGCCGGCGATAACCGCGCATAATGCCGCAAGATTCACTTTTCCTTGAGCAAACGCAATGGCCCCAAACGCCGTAAATGCGCACATAAGAACGCCCCCGGCAAGCCCGTCAAGCCCGTCAGTTTCATTCACCGAAATTCCAGTTGCCGTAATAATAAACATAAAAAGCGGAATGTACCATCCGTGTATTGCGTAGGTTCCCACAAGGGGAACCGTAATGACGTCCCAGTCCAGTTTATAAAAAAACCACAAGCCGCCCACAAGGCCGATCAGTAAATACCACAGGGCTTTGTACCGGAACCTGATTCCGTCTCCGTTTTTTCCTTTGCCCCTGATGCCCCACAGATCGTCTATAAGCCCGATGAAAGCCGCAAACATCATCATGCCGAGAGGCAAAAATGTTTCAGATCGGACGAAAAAGTCCAGCTTTGCAATTGGGTGCGGCGCGAATAAAGTTCCGATAAACGCAAATGAGAATGTAACAATAAGCACTGTTCCCCAAATTAAAACACCGCCCATCGTGGGAGTTCCCCGTTTTCTTTCATGAAGAGCAGAAAAAATAGGCGTTTGCCCTGTACCCCTGATTTGCTTGCCGATTTTGTATTTATACAAAAAGTGGGTTACAAGCGGGGTGAGCGCGGTTGCGATAAGAAACGAGCATGTGCCAAGGACGCCGATTTGTATGACAGAAGTAAGGATCATGTGCAAAGGTTATCTGATATTTTGGATGATCGGTATGCTTGCCACAAAAGTCATAACCTGTAAGCAGGCGCCCGCAATAACGAGAAGCAAAGAAATGAGAGGATCTTTTTTTTTGAATATATACGCAAGGGAAAAATCAACAAGCAAAAAAATTCCTGCCGCGCCGGGCAGAATAAACAGTTTTGATTTGCTCCCGATAAAGTCTGTGCCAAAATAGATGCTGTAGTGAAGGGGTATAATGTCGCCTGCTCGCTGAAAAGCAAACCATGTATACACCCAGAGCCCGCTCTGCACGACAAAAGCGGCGATTATCATCAAGAGGATTTCGGACTTGAATTTTTTAGGCATAGTTTGATTCATCAGAGGAACCCTAAAAGGTAAATATGCACGATTATACCAGGTCGTTGCGAATCAGTAAACAGGTATTTTTTGTGCTATAATAGCATCAGGAGAAACTCAAATTAAAACCAATGACGAAGCAAGAACAGCTGAAACAAGAGCTTGTAAAAAATAAAATAGTCACCGAAGCAGAGTTTGTGCAATACGAGAAAGAATCTGTAAGGGAAAAAATGAGCGTTCCAGAATATTTGGTGAACAAAAAGGTTGTTGACGAAAATGTTCTCTATGAGTATATTGCCGGAATTTATGAGCTTCCTTTTGTGAGCCTGAAGGATCGCCATATTCGGCAGGACGTGCTCTTTTTGATACCAGAACCAATTGCAACAAAGCACGATGCAATTGCTTTTGATAAAGACGATGAGGTCTTGAAGATTGCAACAACAGCGCCGGATGATATAGAGATCTTTGAATTTATTCAAAAGAAAACCGGCGTGAAGATTGAAGTATATATCGCGGCGCCCTCTGGCTTAAAGGAAATTTTGAAGCAGTATCACCGCGATATCAAGACTGATTTTGAGGAGATTGCATCAAAGGTGGAGGGCGGCGGAGATGTTGGCGAGGACTTGCAGAAGCTGGCAAAGGATTTACCGGTGATCCGCATTGTGAACAGCATCCTTGAATATGCTGTTTTTGAGGGCGCATCAGACATTCACATTGAGCCGACTGAAAAAAATGTACTTATTCGGTATAGAATTGACGGCATATTGCGCGAGGTGATGAACCTTCCCAAAAGCATTCAATCCGGCGTTATTGCCCGCATTAAAATTCTCGCTAACTTGAAGATTGACGAGCATCGCCTCCCGCAGGACGGAAGATTTAAAGTTGAAACAAAAGAGTATAAAATTTCCTTTCGCGCCTCAACCATACCGGTGTATGACGGTGAAAAAATTGTGCTTCGTATTTTAAACGAGGATACGTCGCTTTTGAATTTAAGCGTTTTGGGGATGCGGCCGCATCTTGTGAAAAAACTTCGCGAGTATATCCATAAGTCGCATGGCATTGAGCTTGTGACCGGGCCAACTGGTTCTGGAAAAACCACAACGCTCTATTCCATGGTTAATGAGATTAATAAACCGGAAATTTCTATTGTCACGATTGAAGATCCGATTGAGTATCATCTCGCGCATATTAGCCAGAGCCAGATTAACCCGCGGATCGGGTTTACCTTTGCCTTAGGCCTGCGCGCGCTCCTGCGCCAGGATCCAGACATTATGATGGTTGGAGAAATCAGGGATTTGGAAACTGTTGAAGTTGCCGTGCATTCCTCAATGACTGGCCATTTAGTTATCTCAACCCTTCATACCAACAGCGCCGTAGAAGCAATTTCTCGGCTGATTGACATGAAAGTGGAGCCGTTTCTTTTGGCCGCAACTTTAGCCATGGTAATGGCGCAGCGCCTTGTCCGCAAGTTGTGCGACGGGTGCAAGGAGAGTTATCAGATAACGGATAGCGCCGCACTCAAAGAAATAGAGCATGCATTTAGCGTGAGCGGGCTCATTAATCTTTTAAAAGATAAAAAAGAGCTTGAAGGCGGCGATGAGGAGCGTTTGAGGTCAACCGAATTTTTTCGCGGGAAAGGCTGTAAAAAATGCAATGAATCAGGATACAAAGGGAGAGTCGGCATTTATGAGCTTTTTGAAGTTACCCCGCTTATCACTGATTTGATTGTAAAAAGAGCATCAATTGAAGAAATTGAAAAGGCATCAGTTTCGCAGGGAATGATTTCAATGATCCAAGACGGATTTTTAAAAGCAAAACAGGGAATTACGAGTATTGATGAAATCTTGCGGGTAACGCAAGAATAACTACTTACTATGGCTTTTGAACTCTCAACTAAATCAAAGGATCAGAAAAGCGCAGAGGGAACATCTTCGGATGTTGCTTTAGGAACGGATCGTATTCAAAAAGCGCAAGCGCGGCTGAAAGCAAAGCGGGATAATGCAAAGGACCCGCGCACGCTTACTGGACCAGACGCCTTTCTCATCAAGTTACAGAAAGTAAACATTACGGAGAAAATTTTTTTTACCAAGAATTTAGCGCTGATGGTGAAAAGCGGCATGGCTTTAAACGAAGCCATAGGTTCCATGGTAAACACAACGAATAATAAAAAATTTCAGGGCGTGCTTTTAGATTTGAAGGAGGGGGTTGAAAAGGGGCAAGCGCTTTCTGATATTATGGAACACCATCCAGATGTTTTTTCCGGCATCTTTGCGAGCATGGTGCGCGCCGGCGAAAAAGCAGGCAAGCTTGAAGATGTTTTGAATAAACTTGCCGTGCAAATGAAAAAAGACAACACGATTGTGTCAAAAGTCAAAGGGGCAATGATTTATCCGGTTATTGTGATGAGCGCGATGGTGGTAGTTGGCGTTGTCATGATGGTTGTTGTTGTGCCTCGTGTTACCTCTGTGTTTGCTGAAGGAGGGGCAACGCTTCCGGTTCCTACGCGAATTTTGCTTGGAGTGAGCAACCTTTTTATTAAGCATGGAATTGTGGCGGGTATTGGGGTGATCATACTCGGCGTGCTCTTCGTGCGTTTGGCGCGAACGCGTAGGGGAACGCGGATTATTCATAAATGTATTTTGCTCGCTCCAATTCTTGGACCGATTGTAAAAAAAGTGAATTTGGCTCGTTTTTCAAGAACACTCGCTTCTCTTCTGACCACGGATATCCCCATTGTTGAGACGCTCCATATTGTGTCAGCGACGCTTCGAAATGTATACTATAAGAAGATACTTGATGAAACCGCAGAAAATTTGACAAAAGGGAAATCAATGGCATCGGTACTGGAACTTTCTCCGTCCTTGTTTCCAGCCATTGTAACCCAAATGATTAAGGGAGGGGAGCAAAGCGGTAATTTATCAGAGGTGCTGGACGGATTGGCAGATTTTTATGAAGAGGAAGTGGATATTATTATGACTAACCTTCCCACCATTATAGAGCCAATATTAATGTTGTGTTTGGGTGTTGGTGTAGGTTTTTTTGCGGTTGCAATCATGCTTCCGATTTTCTCAATTAGTAGCGGTGCAATTTCAGAGTAAACTCTTAAAAAACAACGTATGAGTTTTTTGATACCAATCAGGAAAGCGGTAGGGTTAGACATTGGCGATTCCTCAATACGCGCGATCTCCTTGGTTGAAAAACATGGGGAAGTTTTTTTAGACGGCTACGCAATGCACGCGCTTGATGATGGATACATTACATATGGAGTTGTAGAAAAGAAAGATGAGGTGCGTGCTGTGCTCGCCGAGATAGTAGGTAAAATAATCGTAAAAGGAGATTTGCCTATCTTTGCGGTTGCCTTGCCTGAATCCCGTACGTTTACCAAGTTTATTGATTTGTCTGATATCGGGGAAGCAGATTTTCAAACAAGAATTGTTGACGAAATACGAAGCAATATTCCTATTGACGTGGACAATAGTTACTATGATTATCAAATTGTACTTTACAAAGACCAAAATGTTTTGCACCGCGGGGCGTTACTCGCGGTTGCCGATAAAGACATTGTTTCGGAGTATATTTCGCTTATTGAGAGCGCGGGATATAATATAACAAATTTAGAGGTTGGAGCGCCTGCATTGATTCGGAGCATTTTTCCCCTCAACGATGAAGCGCATTACCAGCAGTTACATGTTGTGCTTGATATCGGCGAATCGCGCTCAATTCTTATTGCCTATCGCGGCGGCGTGATTTTATTCGTCTTAAGCATTCCTATTACTGGCAAAGGAATGGATAAAGTAATTGCTGAAACGCTGGATATGCCGATCGCAGACGCGCGGGAAGCGCGAAGACGGTTCGGAATGAACCCAAATAAGGCAAGTAGTCACGTGCGTACGATTCTCATGCAAGAAACCGAGGACTTAAAAAAACGCATTGAACAGGTGCAGGATTTTGTCCGCCAGCATTTACAAAAGCAGACAAAGGGCATGGCGGATGCTGTTGGCTTTAAGACCATCATTGATAAAATTTTGATTACCGGAAGCGCGTCTGATTTGCCTGGATTAAAAGATGTTTTAGATGAAGCAATGGATATTGAAGTGGTCATTGCTGATCCGCTGATGAATATTTCTGTTCCAAAGAATAAAGCTTTTCCTGTTCAGGATGTAGGCTCTTATAGTGCGGCAATAGGGCTTGCGCTTGGCCTGATCAAAAAATAAAAAAGTTTTTTATTCAACTCTTCTCACCTTTATGATGTTACTGAACTTACTGCCGGACGAGAGAAAAGAAGCAGTAAAATATACAATCTATTATTATTACGGCCTCCGTATAGGATTACTTTTGATTTTTATGAGCCTCATTGTGATTGTAGGTTTTAAGGTCCTTGAGGTAAAACTGGAGAAAGATTTCCTCATGATCAATGAAACTGAAAAAGAGCTCTCAAGGCAAAACTTTGACCTCACACAACGCGTTACAGCATTGAACACCAATCTTTTAAAAACAGAAAACGTGCAAAAAGATTTTGCGGCGTGGGCAGATTTTTTCTATGGCATCACCAGCGAGTTTCCTCCAACAGGCCTTACCGTGAGCACTATGACCATCAATAGAGATGCAGGCACGTTTTCTATTGCAGGCATTGCCGACTCTCGTGAAGATTACCTGCGTTTTAAGGAGACTCTGGAGAAAAATCCATTATTGGAAAATCTGAACTCTCCTCTCAAAAATATCATTGATGCAGGCTCAACAACATTTACCGTATCGGGGGGGCTGTCTCTGAAATTGTTGAAAAAATAATCTGTATGTATTCAAAATTTAAAATTTTTCAAAGAGTTGTTCTGGTATTTGCTGCTTTGTTCATTGCGGTGCTTTATTTGATGTTCATGTTTTATCAATCACTCAAGCGCATTGAGCGAGAGATTAGCACTAAGGAGAAGGAGAGCATTGCAAAACTTGATCGCTCCGCCTCAAAAGAGGTCGTAATGACTGTTTTGGAAAAATTTGAATCAGATTTCGGGCAGATTGGAGAATCGGTGGTGAAAAGCGGTAAGGAGCTGGAATTTATTCAGGCTTTGGAGCATCTGGCAGATAATCGGGATGTCTTACAAAAGGTTGAAATGTCTTTTGATGCATCATCACAATCAATTAAGCCTGGTGAAATAGGAAAAATCCCCCTTGTATTAAATGTATCAGCTTCGTATAGAGAATTGTTAAGATACCTTTCAGATTTAGATCGTTTTCAATATTATGTCATTATTAAAAGCATAACGATAACCCGCTCCCAGTCGACTGGATCGTTTATCGGCGCAAAAAGGTCTTTCCAGTCAGATATTGAGGTGAGTGATAAAATTGTTGTGCCGCAAACGCAAGTGAATGCGATCTTGCAGGGTTATTTTTATTGGAAAAATGGAATATGAAATTTACTCTCCCGATTCCAAAAAAAATTAATTTTTCTCATTTGATAAAGCTTGCTTTGAAGATTTTTATCTATGGCTGTTTTTTTCTGGTCGGATTTATCGGTTTGCAGGTTTGGATTATCTATTATTCATCCATACGCGGCTTGAAGCAGATCAGTTCTATCGCACCGATGTATGCGATACAAAAAATTGATATTCAGAGATTTAATGCAGTATATGAACATTATCGGGCAAAGAGGGAAGCTCCTCTGGATATTCCAAACCGACTGATAGACCCTTTTAGATAATAAATCTTAAAATTTTGAGAATCGTATGATCAAAATTCTCAAGGGGGACGGCTGTGCAACTGCATGGTGGAATGTCGTCAAGCCAAATGGCAAAGACGTTGATTCTCTCAAGCGCCAATTCCATTTGCATCCGGTCAATGTTGCTGATATTATTGGGACGGCAAAGCATCCCAAAATTGACAAGTACCAGAATTATACCTTCATGGTGATTCTTTTTCCGCTTTATGATCGAAAATCACGGGCGATTTTTCCGATAGAAATGGATTTCATCCTCGGCACAGAATATCTTTTGATGGTGCATGATAATAAGCTTGCACCAGTTATGCGGCTTTTTCAAGCCGAAGAAAGAACTCTGCGTTCTGCGGCGCGCAAGAATTCGCTCTTAGCAAAGCCGCCGTCATTTGTGATGCATAAAATTCTGGAAGAGCTGTTTTTGTATATCTACCCGATTATAGACCATATCACTGGAGAAATAGACGAGATAGAAAAAAGTATATTTCAGGGAAAATACAGGCAAATGGTTGATGAGATATTAATGACCAAGCGGAAAATTGTAAATTTGAGGCGAATTATGCAGTCTCATAAAAATAGTATCAGAAAATTGATTGATAAAGACCTTGCTATTCAAAAAAACAGCGAAGTAAAGGTATATTTTGAGGATCTTATTGACCGTGCAAAAGAAATATGGCAAATTCTAGAAAGCCAAAACGAGCATATCAACGCGCTCCATGCGACGAATGAATCGCTCATCTCGTTTCGCTTAAACGATATCATGAAAACTCTGACGATTTTTTCGGTTGTTGTATTCCCCTTAACGCTTATTGCGGCGATATTTGGGATGAATACGCAAACCATGCCTCTCGTGAATAATGAACACGGTTTTTGGTTTATTATTGGAGCGATGAGCGTTGGAACATTGTGCATGTTTTTGTTTTTCAAGAAGAAAAAGTGGTTATAGACGGAGAGGAATTTGAAAAATTTCTCTCCGTAATCTAAAAAATATTTTAATTTTTAGGGTTTCCCCCCGCGGAGCGGGGGGAAACCCATTCCAGCATGATTACTTTGTATAATGCGCTTGCAAAATCAAAAGAACCGTTTGTGCCAATCAAAGACGGCGAGGTGTGCATCTACAGTTGCGGGCCAACGGTGTACGACTTTGCCCATATTGGCAATTTCCGCGCGTATATTTTTAACGATATTCTGCGCAGATTTTTTGAGTATGAGGGGTATAGAGTGAGATCCGTGATGAATATCACTGACGTTGACGATAAAACGATCAGAAACGCAAAGGAGCGTTACCCTGACAAGGAGCAAAAAGACGCTCTGCTCTTTTTTACGAGGGAGTATGAACAGCATTTCTGGGAGGATATGAAATTGCTTTCAAATCTCGTCCCACACAAGATTACGCGGGCAAGCGAATATATTGTGCAGATGCAGGAGCTCATTACAAAGATATATGAGCGCGGCTTCGCGTATGTTGCGGATGGGTCTGTGTACTTTGATTTAGGCGCGTATTTGAAGAAATATCAATATGGGCGGCTGATTACTCTTGACCTTGAAAATTTTAAAAAAGGAGCGAGAATTGATAAAGATGAATACGAGCGCGAGGATGTGCATGATTTTGTTCTCTGGAAAGCAAAGAAAGAGGGAGAGCCGTTTTGGGAGTACGTTTTTAAAGGAGAGGAGCTTCCGGGGCGCCCGGGCTGGCATATTGAATGTTCAGTGATGGCCGGAGATGCGCTCGGCATCCCTTTTGACATTCACACCGGCGGTATTGATTTAAAATTTCCTCATCATGAAAATGAAATTGCGCAGGATATCGCGGGGTTCGGCGTAGAAATGCCTGTTCGTTTTTGGCTCCATAATGATCATCTCAAAGTTGAAGGGCGCAAAATGTCAAAGTCGTTAGGAAATTTTTACACGCTCCGAGATGTTTTGAACAGAGGGTATAGCGCGCGCGAGTTTCGCTATGTATTGCTTTCTGCCCACTATCGGCAGGAATTGGATTTTCATTTTGCAAGTTTAGATGCGGCGCGGGCGGCATTAAAACGTATTGACGATTTTATGTATTTTTTAGATCAGAGCGAAGAGGGCGCAAAAAAAGAGAAAAGAGAAATAATATCTGGCGTAGTTGTGGCGCATGAAAATATGCGAGATAACAGCCTTTTGCGCGCATTTTTAGAAGCGCTTGATGATGATGTAAATACGCCTTCTGCACTTGCCGTATTATTTACGATTATAAAAGATGTTCATACAGCGCAAGAGCCGTTGAGCGTTCAGAAGATTCAAAGCATACGCCGCGTATTTTTGGCGGCGGATCGCATATTAGGCTTGGGCATAGAAAAAAAACAGTCTTCTTCCCTTCGTGATGTTGATGCTATTGAGGCGCTTATAAAAAAGCGAAATGACGCGCGAAAACAGGGAGACTTTGCCTTGGCTGATCGTATTCGTGAAGAAATTTCAGCGCTTGGCATTGAGCTTCGCGACAGCGAAGAAGGAACAGTGTGGAAAGAAAGATAAGGCGGAGAGGAGCTGTTTTGCAAGTTTATTGCAATATGATACTGCTTTTTATGAAAAAGTTAAAAACGAAAAACGAGACTGTATCCAATCTCAAAAAAATCCTCTTCTTTTTAATTATACCTCTTATTGCCGCCATCCAGTTTGCTACTTTTGCGCCGACTGCTCAAAGTGAGGCGCAATTAGAAATCCCCCTTAACCCGGTTGAACGCGAACAGCTTGAATACTTTAAAACACACTCCAGCGAAATAAATCGCCTGCTCGCTGAATTTTCTATAAGAGAAATTGATATTACCTGTCAGCCTGATAGCGGATTTGGCGCAGAATTGCCCGGTAGGTGTACTGCTATAAAAGTAAAAGCAAAATTAGGATATACTGGCACGCTCACTGATTATTTTATTGATTTTGAAGCTTTTGCGCAATCATTGGGTAAAAAAAAGATAGATTTTAATGATATAGATGCTGATACAATTTTGCATATTATCCGCGATGCTGAAACGCAAGCATTTGTGCGGGATTATATTTCGCAAAATAAAATTCAGAATGCGCAGGTGTCTTCAAGGAAACCAGAATCATGGGAGCAAACTCCTTTTGCAATTATATATGAAGTGAGATACGCAAACACGCAAAATCATTTAATACTTCGATACGGAGATCAAAAATTGATAGAGTATAGCACTGATTTATCCTTGCGTAGCGATTTTCAATTTCCGCATCGGGAAAAACTTGTAACATCTCAACTGTTTAATGCTTTAGCATTAGTAGCGGATCGCCCTATTCCTAGTGATATCAGGTGCGGCACTGGTCCTTTGAAGTTATACGTATGTACATCGCAAGTTGAAGAGGTTGTTTCTTATGATTACTGTCAAATATATATTAAGTTAGGCGCAAGCGGACGTTTGCAAAATTATTTTATACTTTTTGATCATAATAAGATTGTTCCCGAGTTCGCATCGTTTGAAATTATAGAAAAAATAAAAGATAAAACATATCTTACCCGAATTTTAAACGATTCGTTCGTTCGTTCATATATGCAAAAATATCCTGACGGAGGTCTTCAAACAAGGCCAAAAACGACATACGAAAAGGACAAGCTCTTTTTATACGCAGAGTCGGGTTTGGGCGTTTGGTCAGAGCGAGGCACCGATAATGATTTAGCCTTGAAATTAAACTGTGCCAATACCGATAAATCTCAAACAATTCAAAAAGTAACCAGCACAAGCGAAAGTATCATCGCATGGCGCGATGAAATAATTCCATGGGTACTCTTGATTTTGTATGCAATTTTTGTGCCGCTTGTGACTGGCTGGTTATTTCACAGGCGGTTTGTATTATTGTGGCAATGGCTGGTAACGTGGGGAATATTCGGCATTGCTTCTTTTGTTATCGGGTTTATATATAACACGTGGGGGTTTAGTGAAGGTATTTTATTAAGCATTATTACAGGGTTAGCTTATAGCATAAGCATTGTTCTTTTTGGATTTATTTCTTCAATCATTGGCACGCGGATTAAGGCTTTAAGATTCATACAAGAAGTTCTGAACAGCCTTACAAGAAGGGAAAGAATAACACTCGTGCTTATTTTATACGGCACAGCTATAGTGCCGGCGCTTGTAGCTGGAAAATTATTTTTTCTTTTCACAATATGGTTTATATTGCCGCAAATAGCGATTTTATTGGGTTTACAGTGCGTAGCTATTATAATTATCATATTAAGCGCTAGGCATTTTTTTGCCGTTGCAAAACAGCGCGAACCAAAATCGCTTGTTTTTCACAAGAAAGATTATATTGTTTACGCTCTGATTTTTGTAATAGCCGTTTTTATTTTTCTTTATATTATAACTTCGTATCTTGGCCGCCGTACATATTGAAGGACGAAAGATCGCTTATTGGAATGTATTATGCTTCCAAATTACCGCGGAAAAAAAGTAGTGGTGATGGGGTTAGGGCTTCTGGGCGGCGGCGTGTCTGCGGCCCGATTTTTTGCAAAGCAAGGGGCTCGTGTTTTGGTAACGGATTTAAAAACGCGAGAAGACCTTGCTGTTCCGATAAGGGCGCTCGCGCGTTATAAGAATATACGGTTTGTTTGCGGCAAGCACCGCGAGGCAGATTTTCAAAATGCAGATTTGATTATACAAAACCCTGGTGTTCCAAGCAATTCTCCTTATTTAAAACTCGCGCGGCGCGCGCATATTCCCATTGAAACAGATGTTTCGTTTATGATGAAATACTGCCCGGCTTTTGTTATTGGCATCACCGGAACAAAAGGCAAAACCACCATAACAACGCTGATTGCACAGATTGTACCTGACGCGCTCGTTG
>CAZHCQ010000023.1:0-13258 GCA_964531415.1 uncultured Gammaproteobacteria bacterium | reverse complement strand
TTCGCTGAACTGTTTTAATTCAATAATCTTCACGCCGTCAATGTTTTTTTGAGGCGAATAATTTTGTTGAGAAAGTTGTGATGAATATTTTTCAGCAAGTTGTGTCATGGAGTTATAGTAACTACCTTAAGTACCCTTTTTATCCAATTCAGACAATGCTAAATTAAAAACAGAATCTTTTAGCGTAAGCGGAGGTTCTGTCGGGGGCTGGTCCGACTGCGGGACCACAGGTGCGTTGTCTTGAACTGGTGGAGAAACTATAAGCTCATCTTGCCGAGAAGTAGCTGACGATGTCTGAATGGTAAATCGCACAAAAGCAGAATTAGAATCTTCTGCCCGAGATTCATCAAACAATCTTGATGTTACGCTTATTTGATCCGGTCCTACAATGATTTTTTTTTCTTCGCCGCTATAGAGCGTCAATTCTTTCATGCCAAAGTTAGTGATAATTTGCACAGTGGCGCGCGACCGGAATACATCTGTTACATTCTCTACTTTTTCAAGTGATGCGTGCATAACCCGCATACTCACAAAATGTTTTCCATTGTTTCCAACAATTGTTTTTAGTTCACTTGCCTGGCGCGCATACCAAACAGGCGGGTGGAGCGGAAAATCCATCGTTCCTTCAAGCGCCTCTGGATAGACTGCTTGAGGGAACGACTTTTCTGTAACAATAGACATTATACAAGAATTGACAAAGGACACTCCAACATCACCAACTATTTTTGAATCTGTATCACAACCAAACGGAGGGGAAATGGTAAATATATAGCCCTTGTTGGCAATTTTTGTTCTTGGCAAAATGTCTAATGTAAAGTCGCCCCGAACAACTTTTGCCCGCCCTTTGTTATCAGTCAAAGATTGATCCAACAGTATGGCAGTTTCTCCGTCAACTAAAAGATAAGGAACTCCCGCCTTAATTTTCACTTCTCCATTAGGGGGAGGGGGGGGTAGGTTGGTATCTATACCTTCGTTGTCGTTGTTCTGCCGCGCGCCCGCGCATTCTACTATGCATCTATTTTTAACGCATTGCACAGGAGACAACCGACACGCTTTCGGTTCAGCGCGAATATCACATATAATTAAAGAAACTCGGTTCCATACTCGGTTCCCTGTTGTCCATGCGCGCTTCTCATTAAACTGCTTAAGCATACCTTTTAACCGTGCAACTTCCAGTTTATTTACATATTCGGATCCTCGCAAGATGCCAAGCTCACAAAGAGTATTCCTCCCTTGCGGAACCGGAGCAGGAACGCAATCTTCTGCTGTGGCGCAGTAATTTGCCTGTTGAAGCTCCAACTCCATTGCATTCTTATCAGGCGCATTTTTGAGGATCAAAGCGATGTGTATACTTTGGTAAGAAACAAAGAAAGTTACCGCGATAACAATACTGCCCATAAACACGGTAAATGCCGTGCGCCATATAGAAAATGCGCGCCCTTGCTGTAAAATGCGGCACCAACGAAAGGAAGAAAATAGTAAAAAAAACTGACACACGGCTAAAAGAAAAACGAGAAGAAACAATTTCTCAAATCCTTTCCGTACCCAGATCCAACTTATCAGAATATCAATAATAAGGATTACAAAAAACACATAGTGGCTGTATGTTAATTTTTTTGTTACACTCTGTGGTTCTTGAATCTGACTCCCGCTTTGAATGTTAACAGCGCTATCGCCTGCTTTCTTTAGATGAGCAATCACCCACACGACAAAAAAAATCACCGCAAATAGCGGAATGGTTGTCATTAAAACTATGGGCAAAATAAGTTCATATCCGCTTGGACACTGAAAAATCACTCCCGCTTCTGCTGACGCGCACTGTGGCTTTTGCAGACTGCCACCAACAAAAAACAATAAAGCCTCTATGATGATAGTAAGTACTGCCGCAACAAATAATTGTTTTTTGATGGTCATATTCAAAAAGAATTTGGAGTACGATTTGATTGAATTCTTTATTCCTTATGAGTACCTACCCCTACCACCTTACAACAAATCTTACAAAATGAAAATACGCGCCCCACACGAGGTTTAAAACGCGCAGGCCCGCGTTATTCATATCTGCAAACTTCAGAACGCCTGAAAAAAGCGTAAGTATATGGCGATCAGAGACACACCGGAACTTTGAAACCAGTTTTTTCTCTCTGATTGCGCGAGGCAGGTTGCGCACGATATACCCATAGCTTTTGAGTTTCCATGCCACACCCCCTTCAAGAATGAAAAAACACATCAGCGCGCATTCAAGCACAACGAGCATGGGCAGAAGCAAAAGCAGAGTTGCAAAACGGTAATTCGCATAAAGAATCAACAAGCGATTACGCTCAAGCCAATAATACTGGCGCACCTTATGGCGGTTAAACTCATATTTGTGAAACATGAGGGACTGCGGAGCGGTTACAATGCGATAGCCCGCAAGGCGGATTCTCCAGCCTAAGTCAAAATCCTCCGGATACGCAAAATGTTCCTCATTGAACAGCCCAACCTTCCGAAGTACCGCCGCTTTGAGCAGTACAGAAGAGCCAGAAGCATATGCGCACTCTGGATATAATTTGTTTCTCTTCACAAGCTTCGCGCAGTACGTACTTTTGCGCTCTTTATAGCCGCCGGAATATCCTATTCCCAAATAAAAAAACTCGTTTCCTCTTGTATTGATGATCTCCCTCTCGCTGTGCAAAAGCACAAGGGACTGCACCGCGCCAATGCGTTCTGAAGAATCAGCGGCTTTTACAAGCTCGGTAAGCCACTCGCGGTCAACCTCTGTATCCTGATTGAGAAGCACAACATACTCAAAACTCTCGGCAAGAGCTCGCTGTATGCCGACATTGTTTCCCCCGGCAAAGCCAGTGTTGTAATTCAGCTCAATGAGCGTAACTTCAGGAAAATTATTTTTTACGTACTGTGCGGATCCGTCTTCTGACGCATTATCAACCACAAAAATGCTCCGGTGCTCTTTCGGATACGCAAGCTTTCTGACGCTTAAAAGCAGATTATCTAAATACCCACGGGCATTCCACGTAAGAATAAGAACAGCAACTTTCTTCATACATTTTTCTCATGATCTTTTTTTTCTGTGTCAGCCGCGTCTTTGAGTGCAATGCGGCGCACCAATTCACTGATATCCCGTTCAACTTTTTCAAGCCGTATAAAAATACGAAACACCGCATACGCTAGTGCTAACGTCGCAAAATAGACAATAAGATCGGTTCCCCTGCCAATTCCCAAGAGATGAGCCGCCGCATTGGTTGCGTTTGGCCAGATTACAACCCCAAGGCTGAAAAGCCAAAACAGCGAGATCAAAAAAAATTCGCGGAGAGTAATGCTTCGCCGAACCGCTTTTTGCGCAACCCCAAAAAGAATTGCGGCTATCGCAAGAGCAAGTATAACTTGTATGGGAGTAATATGCATGATTTATTTATGATACAACCTCGTAATTTTCCCTCCTATAAAATCAAGCCCAAGCATAATTTTTTGAAAAGTAGACTGCCCTTTTCGCATTGAATAAGACGTATAAGATATAACCACTGGAATTTCTTTATATACAAGCTTGTGTCGGGCAATTTCGTCAAGAATTTCAGAAGCCGCAGACATTCCGTTTTTATGAAAGTCAATGGTCTCAAGCGATTTACGCGAAAACGCGCGTAACCCATTATGCGCGTCGGTAAGGCGCAGGCCTGAAATAATTCGGGTAAATACCACCGCAAGCTGAAGAGAAAATTTGCGAAAAGGCGGAACTTTGAGCGCGTTTTTGTGAAACCGCGTTCCCAAGACAACGTCTGCTGACCCTGCACGTATGGGCGCAAGGAGGGCGGGAATATCCTCGGGGCGGTGCTGGCCGTCAGCATCAAACGTCACCACCGCCTCCGCATCATGCGAAAGCGCGTATGCTATGCCTGTCTTTGTTGCCGCTCCATACCCGCGATTTATGATATGGCGTAACACGCGTACTCCCAAAATGCCCTCCACGCTCTGCGCTGTTTCATCGTGTGATCCATCATCAACAACCACCACATGCGGCACAACACGAGAGACCCCCTCTACCACGCCTCGCAATTTTTTGGCCTCATTATATGCAGGAATAATGACAAAAATATTTTTCATACACACTATGAATTACGAAATAGTTTTTTGGAGTGGTTGCAAGAGCTTTTTTCACTTAACGCTTCGCTAACCCGTTCAAAAATCCTCCCGCACCCACTTACGTAATTGAATTTTGTTAACACCCCACACCGTAGTACCGCCAGCCTAAATCCGTCATTTTTTTCTTATTCAATATATTTCTTCCATCTACAATAATTGCCTGTTTCATGTGAGAGCGCAAGCCTTGCCAATCCAGCTCTACAAATTGAGGCCACTCGGTAGCAATAAACACGATATCAGCGCCTTCAAACACTTCTTCCGGGGCCTTGACGATCTCAAAATTTTCATGGCGCAGAACTTTCCCTGCATTTTCAGCGGCTTGGTAATCAAACGCGCGCACCAAGGCGCCTTCTGCAAGCAGAACAGTGATAATGTCAAGCGAGGGAGATTCGCGAATATCGTCAGTGTTGTGCTTGAAGGCAAGCCCTAACACCGCAATGCGTTTGCCCAAAAGATCCCCTAAGATATCGCGCTTTTTTTGGATTATCATGTTCCTTTGTCCGCTATTTACTTCAATGACTGATTTAAGGAGCTTAAAATCATAACCGATCTTGCCCGCTATTTGGTTGAGCGCCCGCACATCTTTTGGAAAACAACTCCCGCCGTATCCGATGCCGGCTTGCAAAAATTGTGCGCCTATGCGCGAATCCAGGCCAAGAGCGTATGCAACGTGGCTGACGTCAGCGCCAACTCGGTCGCACACATTTGCAATTTCATTGATGAACGATATTTTTGTTGCCAAAAACGCATTTGCCGCATATTTAATAATTTCCGCTGTTGCGCAACTCACTAAAACTTTGGGGCAATCAAACGGCTCAAAGAGTTTTAACAGCACTTCTGCGGCCGCAGAAGCAGTATCAGAACTCTCTGCACTGCCAATCACAATCCGTTCCGGGTTTAAAAAATCAGAAACAGCAGTGCCTTCACGCAAAAATTCAGGGCATGAGGCAACTTCCACGCCTCCTTCGCGAAACATACAAAGCTGTGTATATGCGTACTCTGCTGTGCCAACAGGAACCGTACTCTTATTCACAAATAAAAATTGAGAGTCTTGGTACTGCTGTAAAAACTCTCCGATCGTCGTAAGCAGGGCATTGTAACTCCCCATATCCGCCTCGCCGCTTGGCGCAGGCGGCGTATCAACGCAGGCAAACACAACCTCCGCATGCTTTAACCCTTCATGCGCGTCTGTAGAAAATACAAGCCTGCCCTCACGCACGTTACGCGAAACAATTTCTGGAAGCGACGGTTCATAAAAAGGCATATTCCCTGCTTTGAGTTCCTCTATTTTCTTCTCGTTTTTATCAACGCACAAAACACTATTGCCAAGATCCGCAAAGCAGGCGCCGCTCACCAACCCAACATATCCAGTTCCGATTATTGTAATATTCATTAAATTTCAAATTCCTATCCGTGCTTCTTCTTTCCTTTTGGAACGTGTACCTCGGGAATCTTTGTGCCTGCGATTCGTTCGTAATCCACTGCCACAATTTTAGATGCGCGAAGCGCGCTCACGGTTTCTACAAGGCCTTTTTCAATGGGCATGAGGGGAAGCCAATTTAAAAGCTCCCTCGCTTTTCTGATATCCGGCACGCCCTCCCGCATCTTAAACTTCGGCGGCGGGCGGTATTCAATACGAGAAGACGAATCTGCAAGTTTAATCACGGCCTCTGCAATCTCGCTCAATAAGTACAATTGAGGATCACCAACGTTCATTGGCCCTATTTCATCAGAAACCATAAACGCCTGCAGTGCTGAAACAATATCATCAATATGGCACAATGAGATGGTGCTCTTGTCATCACCATAAATAATGACCGGCTTATTTTGGACAGCAGACTTGACAAAATCTGAAATTTCTTTTCCATCGCCAAGCTTCATCCTCGGCCCGTATGCTCCGAAAATCCGCACAATCTTGGCATCAATATTATGCTGTCTGCGAAAATTCATGGTAAGGCTCTCTGCAAACCGCCTCCCTTCAATATTACAGCTTAACGAGTCCGTGGGGCTTGATCTTCCCTGGTATTCTTCGCTAAAAACATGCCCGTCATAATCTGTTCTTCCATACACCGCTGAAGAGGATCCTAAAATAAAACGGGCATTGTAGGAGCGCGCAAGAGAAAGCAAATTATATGTCATGCGCGCGCTTGCCATAAGCGTCTGTACTGGAATTTTTAAAAAGTCAACCGGAGAGGTGGGAAACGAAAGATGAAATACGACATCCACTCCCTTAAATGCAACCTCAAAGCGTTTCCCCTCGGGCGTTTCATTGAGATCAAGCGGATCATTTAAATCATGGCGAATAAACTCAAAATTCGGCTTTTGGAGCAAATACTCTATATTAGAAAAATTCGCGGTTGAAAGATCGTCAATAACGATAACCTGATAATTTTCTATCAACTTGTCGCACAGATGGGAGCCTAAAAAGCCGGCGCCTCCGCCAACCACAGCAATACCAGCATACTGTTTTTCTCCTTCTCTTTTATGCAGTTTTTTCGTGCCGTTTATAAACATAAAATTTTACAAGGGCTTACGCATTATCCCACATTCAAGCCATCAGTGGAATCTCTATTCCCAACCCAGAAAAAGCCCCGCTCTTTTCCTTTTGCGTTAAACAAACTAATGCGCGGCTTATTTCCACGTGCTACCCCAAAGGCAATCTTGCCTCTGCCTCTTTGCACGCGGCTATACACAACCGAAACGGGCAAATCGGGAAATGTATACGCATTGAAGGCTGTCCATTCACTGATATAATCTAAATCTTTATCTAAAATAAGCACCTGTGCGCGGGAATTTCCAACAAAGGTAAGAACAGTCTCTTCAGAACTTTCTCCGGCGATATTGCCAACCGCAAGCCGCACCTCGCCCTTTACTTGGGCAAAAGCCCGCTCTTTAAAAATTGTGCCGCTTTCATTCAAAATTTTGATCTGATACGAAGATCCAGTAAATGCGCCAACTTCAATCTCCCTCGTTCCTTTATCATCAAAATTGATTGACGAAACAGCAATACCCGTTGATGCACGAAACGGCTTAAACGTATAGAGCAGTACGCCGGTACCGTCAAAAATTCTCACCTCTTGAGACTCCCCGCTTGCACTCGCCGCAATAATTTCACTCCCCTTTGCAGGAAGCACGTCTGCCACATGCACATTCAGCCCATTTTGAAACTGCTCTGAAAAAGCCAAAAAAGAATATTTTAAAACGCCGCGCTGGCCAAATATCCGCACCTCGGATGGAAAATTTCCGGCAGGCGCTACCACAACATCGTCTTCTAAATCTGCATCAACATCGCCCTGGCTTACGCGTATGCCGGAAGGAGCTTTACCTTCAGTATAGGGCATAAATGAACCAACTAAAATTTTCCCGGAAAAAATTCCAATTGTTGGAGAACCGCCGGAAGCCTGCGCTGTGGCAAGAGAGGTTACTCTCCGATAAAGCGGAGGGGCCGCAAGAGAACTCGTTTTTGTATATCCAATAGGCGCCGCGGCGCGTACCGCACGAAGCACATTCAAGCTCCCTCTCCCAAGTTTGCCTAAAAAGCCGGGGTTTGCGGCCTCTAAAATTGGATCAGCATTATCTAAAATTGCGGACATAATTTGATTCTCGCTAAAAAGCGGATTGATTGCCTTAATGAGCGCCGCCGCACCCGCAACAAGCGGCGTTGAAAATGAAGTGCCGCTCCAATAGCCGCTATAGAGCGCGTCATATTTTGTGTCAATATTCGTTTCGTCAAAAACTTGCGTTGAAACGATACGCGAACCCGGCGCATTGATATCAATGCACTTTGTACCATAATTAGAAAATTTGCTTTTTGTGCCGTCCGGCTCAAGGGATCCTACCCCGATCACAAAATTTGCATCTGTTTCATAACAAACCGGATATAAAGGTTTCTCGTCTAAATCTTTTACAAGATGCGCTGATGGGTCGCTCTCATTTCCAACAGCCGCAACCACAACAATGCCCGCCTCATGCGCTACTTTGATTACTTTCTCAAGGACAGGGTCAAAATCAGCGCCCACAAAACTTAAATTGATAATATCTGCTCCGTTTTCAATCGCGTACACCAAAGCGCGCGCCACCTTTGAGGTGTTGCCCTTGCCGTCTGAATCCAGCGCCCGAAGCGGCATAATTTCCGCCCGGTGCGCAACGCCGGTTACGCCAAGACCGTTATTGCCTTGGGCGGCAATAATTCCGGCAATAAGCGTTCCATGCGTTGCTCCTTCAAAATCAGATCCGGGCCCGATTCTCGGACGGGGGTCGCTGTCGTTATCAATAAAATCCCATCCGTGCACATCATCTGCAAAACCGTTGCCGTCATCATCAACTTTGTTATAGGGATCTTCGTTCTCATTCGTCCAGATATTATTTTTTAAATCTTCATGGTCAATTGCAACGCCGGAGTCAATCACTGCGATCACCACGTCCTTCGCGTCGGTGATATATCCCCATGCCTGCGGAGCGGAAATCATACCTAAATATCCTTGCTCATTATACAATGGGTCATTCGGGATAACCGAAATTACCCCAGCAAAAGCTGAAGAAATAGGCGCAAAAATAAAAAAAAGCACAAAAATAACTATAACGATGTGTTCACGATATTTCATACTCATTCATTGTAGCAAAGAATGTTGCATTGCAAAATGCGCGCGTATTATAAAATTTTAAGCAATCCAAGCCGTTTTAAATCGTCCTCGTTCCAGCGGGCTTGGCCTTCAAGCATTCTTTTGAGTGTTCCAGTCCGAAAGATGTTTCCATGGCGATGAAACGAAACGGTTACTCGCCGCCCATCAATGTGCTGATAACGCTGGTGACTTCCGCTTTGGCGACGCAGAAAAAAACCGTCTCTGTGAAGAGCGGCTATGAATTCTCTGGCAGTAAGATTGTGGAGACGGCTATAATCAATCGGCATAAGCATCAAATCATAACTGCTACACGAGAATCTGAAAATACAGCCACGTCTTCGCTTGGCGTTTCGGGTAACAAAACACCATCTTCTATCAGCTCATCAACAACCATTTCTACCACTTCATGAATATGCTTGAGCGCTTCTTCTTTTGTATACCCCCATGTAGATGCACCGTATTTCTCAAGCGTCGGGCAGTACGCAACCCACCGGTCTTCATCCGGTTCTACCACCACCTTAAACGCATAGGTTTTCGTTTGTGTATTCATAAAGCAAATATACTATACACCTGAAGGTGAAGTCAATTGCATACGCCCTTGCTCCTTCGGCGTTGTAGGGACAATTCATGAATTGTCCCTACACAATAAACCCATACAATTGCGCCGCCTCTTAAAACCCAACCACCCGCCCCCTATACATTTGGGAGCGGGTGGAAACAAGCATGAAATGAATTCATGAAGACAAATCATACGATCCATTTCTTATGCCTCTGATAAGAACTATGCGCTTGGTCCGGTGCGTTCAAATAGACCGCCGCTTATTATGTCCGGCGCATATCCGTTATCTTTTACTATCCACGTGATGACATCATCCTCGGCTGTTGGAAGAGTTGCGTTCACAAATTTTGAATCGTGCCATCCCATATCACCGACTGCGATATCTCCATTTGCCGCAATGCTCCCAAAGTTCACTATGCCAAATTGAAGAGAATCTGTTCCTTGTCCAACATCAGCAACAGTGCCGCCGATGATAACCTCTACCGTGTAGGTTTCACCAGTGGTGAGAATTTTTTGATCTAACGCGGTCGTTCCGCCTCCACTGCCGAAGACAAGCTTCGCGTTGGAAGCTGTTATATCTTCTGATACAGTTTCATCATTACCAGCAAGCGTCGGGAGGTTACCCTCCACCACGGTTGCGGCGCTAATGGTAAGCGTATCAGTAACAATCGCCGTAATCTTTGCACTCACAACATTCGCATTGCCACCATCTTGGCGGATTGTTATGTACTGACCCACAACAAATTGTGCGCCGGTTCCCGTAGTAACTAACAAGGTTCCTGCCGCTGTTGTGGAGATAGAACTTCCGGCACTAGTGATACTTGTTGCAGTTACATTCCCGATTGTTTTCACAACCGTATTCCCTTTCTTAAGGCGAGCCTGGTCAATCCACCAGTCCATGTTGGCGGTTGCCCCAATGCCTGCAGCAGCTTTCAGACTTACTACAACACTCTGAAGTTTTGCATCCTCTTCGCCCTTCACATCAGATGTTAAGACAAACTTAAATACCGGCTCCCAGTCAAGCCACTTATTAAGCGACCCTGCTGGCTTCCCTGTTGTAACATCAGATGGGGTTATCCGCGTTGCATACACCTTGTGCGTATTTGCCTGGTATTTGGTTCCACACTCTAACAAATCAGCGGTATTCGCAAAATTTGCAAGTGCCGTTGTACCAGCAACACCTCTACGCACAGTAAGAGTTTGTACAGCTCCAGTGGAACCACTCGCGTCTGCAATTAACATGTATTCTTGGGTTCCAGTTAAAGTGTCTCCGCACAGCTTTCCGCCACCGCTTGGCTGAACTAATACCAAGTCCCCTGCTCTAAACAAAGCTGTAGGCGTTGCGGAGGTTTTAATGGTTGTCCCAGTTGCAGAGCTGAGAATAGTAGTAGCGGCATCAAGGTTATTTGCCTCTACTGCTTGCGTGCCTGCTGGAAGCCCAATCACCACTCCCTTTGTTCCGCTTGCAACAACCGGCGCAACATACACCTGATTATTCGTCCCTCGTCCTTCCACATCTGTCCTTGCATCTGCTATTTGGAACCGAAGGGCATCGCCACTTACGGCTCCTCCTCCGGTACCAGTAGAGGTTGTATCAACGAGAAGCGAAAATGTTCGCTTCTTTGATGTACCTGGAAGAACATTGAGCGCCAAACCATCCATTGTAACGACATTGCCGGTAGCCACTGATGCGATAACTTTTGCCGCATCGCGATCGTAGAGATAAATGAACTTAAAAGCAGCGGCTTTATTGTTTGCTTCAGTGATGATCAACTTTTTAACCTGGATTGTTTCATCGTTTGCGGTGAATCTGAAGCGCGAAACCTCAAGCGCATCTGATCCAGTGCCACTGCCAGTACTGGCAAGAATCTGCTTGCCAAGCACTTCTTCATTCTGCATCTCAATATCAAGCCTGCCTCTGCTTGCAATGGTAATAAGAACTGCTGCTCCGACATTAACCGTGCCTGCCATGGTAACGCTATCTCCGTTTGCATCATTCGCTTCAATGTCAGTCGCCGGGGTAATTGCAAAACTTAAACCAGTGATAGTTGTCTTACTCAAGCTCGTGGCAATGTTTCCTTTTAGAATAATCTTAAGTCCATTCTGATTAATAGCTGTAGGCATTTCCTTCTTAAATGTCGTAAAAGTATATGCAAGCCCTGCAATTGACGGCGCCTCTGCATATAAGGTTGTACCGTCAGCGCCATAAAGCCGCACATTCTGCACATCCCCATTGCTTGCAGTATCGCCAGCGCCAACTAATCGTACGATAATCTTCGTTATCTTAATTGGAGATGCCTCATTGTCAGCTTTTATAGTAAAGCCTAAAAAGTCAACATTAGTCTCTCCCTGCACTTTTGTTGTGCTGACCGGATTATCAGAAATTGCGGTGGTTGCCGTTGCAGTGCCTATTACAGTAAACTCGTCTCCAACCGCATTTCCGCTTTCAATGATCGCCGTATCATCAGCAGTCCGCTTCACTGTCAAATCTAGTTGATCTGCCAGCCCATCTCCAAAGCTCGCTTTGAGAGTACGAGTTCCCGCAACAGTACCCAAATCAACTTCTACTACAAATACCTTCGTGCCATTCACATTAAAACTGTCAGAAAGGGTATTTTTTGCACTTGCATGAGCGAGTCCATTTGCGACTATTGCAACATTGGGGTTGGCAACATCAGTAATATTCTGCCTGTTGCTCCCGTCCTCATTGGTGAGGTAAACCCTCATTGTTTTAATTTCTCCCGCGAGGATGCTCCCAGCCAAACGAACTACGTAAGAATCAATCTTTACTTCCCCTTGAGCCGCAACTACATTAGCTTTGAGAATAACCACATTGTTTTTATTGTCAACTATAGTCTGCCTGATTGGACTTTGCGCATTTTTGGTGGTTGTCAAACTTCCTCCCTGAATTGTATATAGTTTCCCTGCTCCCACATCTTCATTGGCTGTGCGAAGTCCCCCTGTAATGTATCCATAGACGTCAGCGTCATCCTTCACTGTCAACAGCACTCCTTCAGCAGGACCGCCAATAATATCTCCCTTGATGGTGAGTGTTACGGATTTATTGCCGCCCTTTTCAATGGTAATCGGATCAAATTTAAAGTGCACATAATTGCTGGAATCCAGTGTCGTTGTGGCAATGACCGTAGCGCCATTATAAAGTTTTATATTGGTCACATCTGAATTGCTTGCCGCGGTAATGCCTGGTTCATTCTTCATCGTAAATGCTGTAAGCTGAACATCTTTTGTGCTTGATCCATTGGTAAATTTAAGCTCACCAAGTTGGGTCTGAACATTTCCAATGGCTATATTTGTTGCAGAGCCTTTGTATTCATAATCAAGAGGCTGTGCATTCACTCCGCCAACAATCTGCGGATTGCCGCTTGCTGGGAGCCCGGTAACCGTTACAGTTCCTGATGTTGTAACCCCAACAACCGCAAGAGTGTTAATGTGCCCTGAATCACTCGCATCTTTATCTACACCATCAACAGTCTCGTCGCCATTTGAGAAGCCTACTCCTCTAATGCTGGCTGCAATATCAACGCGAACAGTTCCACCGGTGGGGATTTCAATATAGCTACCGCTAATAGTAACATCTAAGTTTGCTTCATCATCTGTATTGACGGATTTTGTATTAGATCGCCTTTGTCCATTCACTACAAGATAAACGCTAATGAAATCGCCTCGTTCTCCAGAATCACCAAGTCTTCTCACCTTAACGCTTGTGACCTTCACCGGGCCGTCTGTACCGGCTGTAAGAAGAGCAGAAGTATAAATTTCTCCTTCTCCATCAGTTATCACGGTTGTTGCCCGCGTGTCTGGCGCAACGCTTACTTTCAAGCTATTGCCAGATGGAGGAGTTACGGTTCCGCCGCCGTCAGTTGAACCAGTACCCATTGGGCGGTTAATAGAGCTGTCTGCCGCGGTAATTTGATCGCCCATG
>CAZHCQ010000022.1:0-11330 GCA_964531415.1 uncultured Gammaproteobacteria bacterium | reverse complement strand
ACTTTTTGGTTCATTCGCGCTAAAAACGCTTCATGGAATGAAAGCCCCGGAATTGCAGAGTCTTTCGCGCCTTGATCCTGCGCGCGTTTATCCGCAAAGTGGTCAGTGAGGCGGAGGGCTTTATCCATCGCAGAGAAAAATTGTTCTGTTGTTTCAGCTCTTGCGTTTTCTGTAAGCTGTTTTCTTTTTTCATATGCATCAGCAGAAATGCCGGCAGTTTGTTCTGCAATTTTTTTTATCCGCACGGGATAGATGCTGTTTTGAGGGAGCATCTGCAAAATATCATCTGCTTCTTTTTGTTGTTCTGGCGTGAGCGTGTTATCGTTTGCAATGAGCCGATTGGCGAGCTCTATTGAAGAGGCAGGCAGAATCATCCCGGTTGCAAGAAAGAATTCTGTTTCCATTTTTTCCTCCTCTGTGAGGGAGCATTCCGCAAGCGAGGACGCATACTCTTTTGCATCCCACTTTTTGCCTGTCTGCAGAGAGTCGCCGTAGGTGCAAAGCTGAAGTCCGAGTGCTTGTGCAGAAGGGCTGTTGGATCCGTAAAGATCAAGGTATGAGCCGCTTTTTTTAAAAAGCTCTGCAAGATGAAGCAGTTTTTGTTTGTTTTGTTCGCGAAGTTCTGGCGTGCGGTCAAAAGTGTCTTGATCTATTGTCGCTATCACTTCAACCATTTCCCATAAGTGCAGATCCGTAGGTAGCCATAATGTTTTTGTGCCGTTTTTATTATCAGTAAGCATTTTCTCTCCTGCGTGTTCTGCGTTCCAAATATCACGCGCAGTAAATTGCGGAATGATAGAATCGTTTATCTCGCACCATTGCTTAAAAAACCACTGCGTGATGTTTTCTTGAAACGGCGTTTGTTCAATGGCAGATTCAACCTCAAAAGGCGTTTGCGCAGGTTCATAAGCATTTGTTTTCAGTTGGTCCATTATGTTGGCCTAGAGAATAAAACAGGGAGAATAGCATGCAGTTTTTTATTATAGCAGAAAACGGTTATCTATAAATTGAATGGCTTCCGATATCAATAAACCCCGCCCCTCCTTTTTCAAGAAATTCAAAGAGAATGCGGTAGGACTGGTTTATAGAAAAAGCCCAGTAGGGCGCGAGCGGCCCTTTGAGCTTGTGGGTTTTCAGGCGTTCATCAAAACAATTTTTTTGAAACATGGTAATACGTTCTCTCGCGTGCGCTTGTACTGCCGCCGGCAGTTTTTTAAAGGCTCGCACAAAATGCGAGGAGCAGGAAACGGTTTTAACTTCCATACAGATGGCATTATGCTAGATGTGAAGGATTTTTATAAATCGTTTATAGAGTTCAGTTTTTTTAATAATTTTTTCTTTTTTTCATCTTCATACGTGCTGATTGCCTCTTGCGCCGAGGCAAGTTCATAATTCCTTGCGGCTGACGCAAGATCTTCATAGCTTTGCATATCCAAAATAACCGCTTCTGGAGCATGATGGTTGAGGAGTACAAGAGGTTGCCGGGCGTTGATCACCTGGTTTAAAAATTGCCTGTAGTGTGTTTGCATTTGATGTGCCGAAGCCGTAAGGGGCATAAGGTTTGTGGAAGCTGAAGACATAGAAAGTTGTATAAAATTATCTATAATAATATATTGTTTATAATATATATAATATAGATGAGATAGGGCTTTGTCAAGGCAATCAATTGACACGTCTTTACCATTTGGGTACGGTTACTGTTGTAATCTATGCATCAAGAAAAAGATACAACAGAGAAGGACACCATTAAATGCCCGCAGTGCGGCGCTTTTTTCCCAATGACGCAAGCGTTAGAGCACCAGCTGACTGATTCTCTCCGTCTGGAGTATGAAGAAAAAATTTCTGCACATGAGCGCGCGCTCAAGCAAGAGCTTGAAAAACACAAGGCCGCGTTCGCGCGTGAGGCAAAAAAACAGGCAGAAGAGGGAATCTCCCTTGAATTAAAAGATTTGCGATTTGCGCTTAAGGATAAAGAGGAAAAACTTGAAACAGCGCAGAACGCCGAGCTTGCTTTGCGGAAACGAGAGCGCGAATTAGAGGATCGCGCAAAAAATATAGAGCTTGAAACCGCGCGAAAAATTTCTGCCGAGCGCACGCGCGTTGAAGAAGAAATTTCCCGGCGCCTTGGCGATTCCTATCGCATGAGAGAAGCTGAAAAGGAAAAGAAAATAAGCGATATGATGCGCCAGATTGAAGAACTGAAGCGCAAAGCTGAACAAGGATCACAGCAAACGCAGGGAGAAGTACAAGAGCTTGATTTAGAAAATGTACTGCGGCGCACGTTTCCTACCGACACCATAGAGCCGATCGGCAAAGGCGTGAAAGGTGCGGACGTCCGCCAAACCGTGCGAACTTCCTCCGGCAATGTGTGCGGGGTTCTTTTGTGGGAATCAAAGAATACAAAGCAGTGGTCTGATGAGTGGCTCATGAAATTAAAAGATGATTTACGGGCAGAGAAAGCAAACATTCCGATTATCGTAAGCAAAGCGCTTCCATCGGAAGCAGAGCACGGCATCGGATGGAAACATGGGGTTTGGGTATGCACCCCCGCTCTTGCCGCTGCCTTTGCCGAAGTCATGCGCCAGCGGTTAATAGAGATCGCCAGAGCACAGTTTATTTCTCAAAATCGCGCGGGGAAAGGAGAAGAATTGTATGAATATATTACGAGCCATGAATTTCGCCAGCAGGTAGAGGCGATTATAGAAGTATATGGGGGCATGAATGAGCAGATTCTCAAAGAAAGGGCCGCATTTGAAAAGCAATGGCGCATGCGCGAGGCGCAGGCGCACAAGCTTCTCAAAAGTACTGCTGGAATGATCGGCGGCATGCAGGGGCGAATTGGCCCTTCTATGCCCCACATTAAAGGACTTGATCTTTTAACGGCAGGGAGTGAAGAATTGTAGGTGGAGGCAAGCAGGTAGATGTCCCTGTTTTATTGACCATTCGTTCGCTTGAGGCATAGGCCCCCTCGGAGGGGCTTTTTTATTGTGCCGTTGTGTTTGCTGGAGGAGGGTTATACGGCTCTGACGATCCTGATGATGGCGATGTTGCGCCGGCGGATGGTTGGTTTGGTATTGGTTGCGCTGGAGGCTGCGGTTCTTTTGGGTATGGAGCAGTCGTTGTTCCAGAGGCTCCTGGTGGAGGTGCTCCGCCTTCTTTGTTGCCTCCTTGCTCAAACGGAGGCATTCCTGGTTGTAGCGGCATTCCTTTCTTTTCCCCAAACTCTGGTGGTATGCCCGGCATTATACCGTTCCTATCTCCTCTCTCTTTACTTTCTCTTTCTCCGTGCTGCCCTTGTTCATCCTGATTCATCTTGTTTTCCTCTCTTTTTATTTTTTGATCTTGATGGGTTTCAAGCGTGTCAGTTATTTTATTTTCAAATGAAGAAAGCTGTTTTAAGATATTTGTTCGAGTTTTCGCATTCATTTTATATACTTGCTTCATGACCGTCATGATGTGCGGACGGGTGTCGTTCAGCATTTCATTGGCAAAGCGAAAGTCGCCCTCATTGATTGCTTCGGTTATCGGAACAAGGAGATTCATGAGTTCTGCATTGATTTCTCTGTCTTTCACCGTGCGGATGCGGTCGTTGAATTCTTTCAACTGGCGCATTGCTCCTTCAATTTCTCCGGGGTGTCCGCTTTCATTCATAAATTCTAAAGCCTGCATTGCTTCTTCAAAATTTCCTTCTTTGTAATTATTCTGTGCGCTCGTGTACGCATCCCGCATTTCCTGGATAGAATTTTTCATGCTCGTCATATCTATCCCGATTCTTTGATATGTTTTGAGCTTTAAAAGTTGTTCTACGCGGCGGAGTTGCATTGGAATCTCTTTGAGTATGCGAGGGAGTTCAATCTGCGCTCTGAATTTGCCAACTTCTTCCCACATCCGCGCGTCATAGAATTCTTGCAGAGCTTCGCGCACAGTATAGTCAGGTGGAGGGTTTTGAATATTTTTTGTGTATGTAGAAAGTTCAGCAAGAATGCTGGTTAATCCTTCGTTGAGATTTGAGGTCTTTCCTGCGCGTTTTAAAAGCCCTTTTACTTCTCCTTTGAGTTGCGCAATATTGCGCAGAGTATTTTCAATTTCACGCGGATCAACGAAATCTTCCACCGCCATCATTTCTTCTTCTTGCGGCGGTTGAAATTTTTCTCCACCCTGCGGGAGCATCTCGTTTTGCGCAAGGAACATTCCTAATCCAAAAAAGAGAGCTGCTGACGCTGTATATCCAATTTTATGCTTCCTTTTTTTTAAATGTTTTAAATGTTTTTTGAGATTTTTGAGCGCATGTTTCATCACTTTTTTATTTAGTTTATAAATTTTTAAATCAGCTGGTTTGTTTATAGTTTTGTATTCAAGGGGCGGTTTGTGCAGATTTTTCTATTATACCACTTTAGATTTTGTATTGCACTTATATTTCCACAGTGTCATCTACGAATTTAAATTGGACACTTTTTTGAGGCGATGGATGTCGGGTTGTTGCCAAAAACGGCGCGAAGGGTATAATGAGGAACTGTAATTTTTATCCTTTATCTCTATGCCGGCGGCCCCTTTAGAAAAATCTATCCTTGCAACACTTCATTTTTTTGACCAGTTTGAGTACCCTCTGACTCTGCTTGAAATTCATAGGTATTTATATAAAGGCAGTTGGTGGAACGATGAAGTGTTTGAGGCAGGCCTTTCTAAAATTATCAAACAGCTTGGGGAAATGGCGACGAAGGTAGAATCCCTGGAGGGTTTTTACTTTTTAACCGGCAGAGAGAAGCTTGTCAAAATTCGTGCGCGGCGTTATCTTGCTTCGTGTACGAAATTCAAAAAGGCAGTTTTTGTATGCGAGCTATTAAGCCTCCTGCCATCTGTCAAGCAGATTTACGTGGTCAATACGTTAGCATACGCAAACGCAACACCAGCAAGCGATATTGACTTGCTTATTGTAACGCATCCCCGCGGCTTGTGGACTGCGCGTTTTTTTTGCGTGAGTGTGCTGAAACTGCTCCGCGCTCGGCCGAAAGCGGTGCGCGGTGCAGAGAAAAAAACCGGGCAGATCTCGCTTTTGGAGCACATTCGTACTCGCACGAAGAACAGGGATGCATTCTGTTTGACGTTCTTTCTTGGGGAAGGAAGCCTAGATATTCAAAGCATGGCGCGTGCACCTTTTGACCCATACCTTGTGTTCTGGATTGCGCAGGCGGTTTGCCTATATGAAGGTGATGCGCACGCTGTATCATTGATGAACGCGAACCGGTGGATCAAACGGTTTCTCCCAAACGCGAGGGAGCCGCGCGCGCCCGCGTTTCTTCGCATTCGCGCCCATGCATCTTTGCCGCATCTTGGAGATATGTTTGAAAATGTGGTGTCTGCATTTCAGCGCGCCATCATGCCTGCTTCTATTAAGAAAGCCAAAAACGACCATGACGGCGGCGTGATTATGAATGAGTATATGCTGAAGTTTCATTTAAACGATAGTCGGGAGAGTTATGCAAAAGAGTTTCAAAATCGCCTGAACACATTTGTTTTATGAAACTGCGAACATTTTTATTTTATCTTTTTATATTTCTTCTGCCCTGGCAGACGAGGTATATGCTGTTTCCATATATGTGGGCAGGGCATTTTTTTGAATATGCGAGTTTCAGTATCTATGCGGTTGAATTTGTACTTTGGCTTTGTATTATCGCTTCGCTCCCGTATTTAAAAAGAATACGCATTGCTGATGCGGATATGTTCTTGTGCACATTCTTGTTTGTGGCAGTTGTGGTGTCGTTTTTTGCAAGCGAACCCGCACTCGCTTTTGTGGCGTTGTTTCGGATTGCGGAGGGGGTGCTTTTGTATTTTTCAGTACGGACGATGAAAATCAACTGGGTGTACTTTCTCTCTTTGTTCACGATAGCAGGAGTCATGCAGGCGATTTTGGCTTTTGTGCAGATCAAGCTTCAGTATGTTTCTTCTTCTGCTTTGCTTGGCATTGCGGCGCAAGATCCGCATACTTTTGGCGTATCTGTTGTGGAATTTGGTGCGGGGGAGCGGTTTTTGCGCGCGTATGGTTCTTTTCCCCATCCAAACATGCTCGGCGGGTTTTTAGTTGCCGCGCTTTGTGCCGCGATCATGCTGTATGCCAAGCTGTCTGCTGGAGGAAGTATGAAATTGCGCGCTTTTAGATATTACAAAAGCGCGATAAGGGTATCCATTTCGTGCATGGTAATTGCGCTCTTGCTGTCGTTTTCCAGAAGCGCATGGATTGGCTATGGCATTATGTTGGTTTTCTTTGCGGCTGTGATGTTTCGCCGCAAGGATTTGAGGCATGTTATAGGAGAGTGCGTGCTTATTACTCTTATTGTAACCGCACTTTTTGGGGTTGCGTTGAGGGGGCCATTTTTTGCGCGAATACAGGCAAGCGGGATGCTGGAGAGGCAATCCATAGAAGATCGTATGAATGAAATGAGCGAGGCACGCGCTCTTGTAGCACAGCGCATCGTGCGCGGTGTTGGGGTCGGTAATTATACCCTTTCTGCGGCGCGGCGCGCTGAATTTACTGCGCCGTGGTTTACCCAGCCTGTGCATAGCGCGTATATTCTTGTGTTTTTAGAAACAGGGCTTTTGGGGGTAATTTTTTGGCTGTATTTTTTATCGCTCACGGTTGTGCGGGCATGGAAGAATGTGCGGAATCAGCTCTCTCTGCAGGCTGTTTTCCCTCTTGCCGCGTTTTTGGCGCTCTGTGCAATCAACGCGCTTGATCATTATCAATGGACGCTCTTTTCGGGCATCATGCTCTTTTGGGCGGTTTTAGGCCTTGCCGCGCGGAATAATGGGTAGGGGCGAAAACATGGTTTCGCGCCCCTACCATAAGCAATGCGAAAAATAATATCAATGCTATAATACACGCATGGCATGGATTGCTCTTATATGCGTGTTTGGTTTTGGGCTTGCGATTGGAAGCTTTTTAAACGCGTACATCTACCGCCTGCACGCCGAACAATCCGTTATGAAAGGGAGATCTTTTTGCCCATGGTGTAAAAAAACGCTCCGCGCAAAAGACTTGCTGCCGATTGTAAGTTTTATTCTCCTTAAAGCGAAGTGCAGATTTTGCAAAATGAAAATTTCTTGGCAGTATCCGCTTGTTGAAGCGGGCACTGCTTTTTTATTTGTGCTTGGGTATCTGCATTTTATTGGCAATCCTTTTATAGAAACTCTTAAATTTGCGAATTTTGTTGCGTTTGTGAGTTACATGTGCGTGGTTGCGATTTTTATTGTTATTTTTGTATATGACTTAAAATATTATTTAATTTTAGACAAAGTCACAGTACCTGCATTTTTTATTCTTCTGTTGTTTGATGTGCTCTCGGTTGTAGTGCAACAAGATGCTGGCTCCGGGCTGATGCGCGGCAGTGCGGTACCGCTTGTGCTCTACTTAGCGGCAGGGCTTATCGGCGGCGGATTTTTTGCCTTGCAGTTTCTCATATCCCGCGGAAAGTGGGTGGGAGGAGGCGACATTCGGCTCGGGGTGCTGATGGGCATGGCGCTTGGGTTAAAACATTTGTTCCTCGCGCTTTTTCTTGCATACGTTGGAGGTTCAGTAATTTCGCTCAGTCTCATTATATGGAAGAAAAAGAAATTGAACAGCCAGATTCCTTTTGCCGTATTTTTAGTGCCGGCAACGCTTGCGGTGCTTCTTTATGGCGGTGCGATTGAGGCATGGTATATCAGTATTTTTTCTTTATGAATTTTCAATTACATCATCGTACGAGCATACAGGGCTTTACACTCCCCGAAGTGATGGTAACGGTTGTGGTTCTGCTCATCCTTGGCAGTGTTGCAGGGGTAAGCGTATCGCGGGTGCTTGCAAGCGGGGCGATTGATCGGAGTGTTCGAAGTCTTATCAGCGATATTAAAAAAGCACAGACCATGGCGCTTGCGGGAGTTGAATCAACCGGCGTGTCTCCATTGCATTACGGAATATACTTTGACAGGGGGGATCCAAATGGCAGGCGGTATATTCTTTATGCAAGCCAAGATAATAACCCGGATATGGACGAAACGGCAGTGGCGGATACTGATCCAAGTACAGACGACCAAGTAGAGGTTTTAAATTTGAATGAGACTTCGGTTGCGTTTGATTTTGATGTCCCGGATTTGGTTTCTGACGATTTTATCGCATTTACGGTTCCAAGCGGGAGGATAGAGGGGAGAACATCAAATTTGCGGATTGTTCTTACCGGGAGCGGGGGATCATCACGGACTATTATTGTTGATTTTGTATCAGGGCTTGTGTATGAGGAGTAAACAATTATTTTTATCCGTCGTTTCGGGCGCGCGTGGAGAAGACGCGCAGTCTCTTGTTGAGCTTGTTATTGTGATTGGCATTGCAACAACGGCAATGACTGCAATCCTCGTACTTTTTGGGTCCAGCTTTATCATCTCGCAAGAGAGTAGCGACCGCATCCGCGCGTTAAACCTCGCGCGCGAAGGGGTGGAAGTGGTGCGAAACTTAAGAGACGGAAACTGGCTCAAGCGCCAGCGCAACGAACTGGTAAGCGCGGGCGGAGGCGGAGTTGTGTATGACTGGAATGAAGGGTTGCGTAGCGCAGGCACCTACGCAGTGCGTTTTGACGCGCATTTTGAAGACATTCCAGACGGAGACGATCTCCTGATTGGCTTGTATTCTCTTCCTCCGGAGGATGCGGATATTGAAACATGCATTGACGATTCTATAAATAATTTTCCTTGCCAGTTGAGCTTGATGACTGACAACCCTGATACAGAAGAACCTCCGCCCTCGGGAGAAACGCCGATTGGGTTTATAGTGACGGATCAGTTTACCCAGGATATTGATATGACCGGAGCAATTTTAACCCCCACGATTTTTCACCGCATGGTGCGCATAGAGTACGTTTCGGGAACCGATCCGATAGCGCCCTATCGGGACGAAGGGGATATCGCCCATGTTCGCGTTCTCTCGCAAGTTGCATGGCGCGAGAGGCGAGAGATTCGGCGTGTTGAGGTTGAGGAATGGCTCTATGATTGGCAAACAAAAGAAACTTTATGAAGAAAATAAGAATGTTCAAAACTCAAAAGGGCGTAACGATTATGGAGCTCATGGTTGTCGCGAGTATTTTTGCAGTGGTGATGACCATGATTTCCACGATGTTTATACACATGACGCAAAAAAATAATTTGGTTGTGTTTAAACAGAGGATTGGCGGTGAAACGCAATTTGCCTTAAACGCGATGGCGGTGGAAATAAGAAGCGGAGTGATTGATTACGCGGCGTACGGAGGAAACGCACGCGGTATACAAGATCATTTAAGCCTGATTGACCCTGAAGGCGCACGGGTGAATTTCAGCCTTGACTCCGAAACGCTCATGATTTCCCGATCCAACGCTGATTCTGGCGTGGAGCACCCGGTGACTTCGCCGGATGTTGCGGTAAGCGATCTTCGTTTTATTATTTCGCCTGCATTTAATCCGGAAGAAGTGATAGGAGTTTTGGATCACCCTAAAGTAACAATCGTATGGCACGCAGAGAACAGGAGCCAAAACAGAGAAGAAGTGCAGGCGCTTGATGTGCAAACAACAATATCAAGCAGACGGTATAAGTAGAGACGCGCCTCCCCTGTTAAGGGGAGGTTGGGAGGGGTTTAACCCCCTTTAGCTCCCCCCCGCCCGCTTCGCCGTTGCGCGAAGCAAGGCGGGCGGGCCTTGACAGGGGGAGAACAGCCGATTTTACTATATCAAGGATAGATATGAATATTCTTAACCAAAAAGGCTCAATTATTATATACGCATCAGCTATTCTTTTAGTGATGCTTGCAAGCGCGTCCGCGTTTTCGCTTGTTGGCTTAAATCAGGTGCGCCAGGCGCGCCAAATTGACCGGTCGCTTGAAGCGTTTTACGCGGCAGAAAGCGGGATTGAGCGGTCTTTAGAGCAGTTAAAATATGTCAAAAACGAACAGCCTAATATGCTCAATTTAGCAACACCGACTGACTTTGGCCCTCCGCCTGTGCATAATGCGGTGTGGGCGGACGGGTTTTTAACTGCTTTTAATGCCGCATCTTCGGCGCGTTTGGTGCCGGAGGGTTTGAGCGTGCTGGTTCCAAAAATCATCATGGCAGAACTTTTGCTTGCAAACACTTCGGTGCAGGTTGATTTGTTTGATCCTTTGCAGGATGGCGCGGGAACAGCGCAGAAGGTTGGCTCAATTGGCTACCGGTGGGATATGCAGGGAACGGATTCAGAGTATATCTCCGTGAGCCTTACCGATATTTTAAATTCAGACATAAACCAAAGCGAGAGCGCAGAGTATACGATAAGCGGCGTGTGGGCATGCCTTCCCATGCGCGGCGGCTTGTTTACGCCGGCGCAGATGGATGCGTTTTTTGGCAACGGCGCAGAGTATTTGCCTGAAAGCGGAACTCCCTTACGGCAATACCGCGTGAAAGTTACGGCGCTGAATAATGACGTAAACAATTTTGAGTTTGCCGTGAGCGAGGAAACGTGTTTTGAAAATGGAGATTTTGATCCAGCGCCAGATGAAACCGATCTCGCGTTACACAGTTTGGGCGGTGTTTTAGATATTCGCGCGAGGGCGCAAAGCGGCGGCACCACGCAGGCTTTGCGTTCAGTGCTTTCAATTCAGAAGTCAGCATCCGGGCTGTGGGATTTTACGGTGTTTACGAATGAACCGCTGGTAAAGTAGTAGGGAACAAAAATTTTTGTTCCCTACAATCAATTCTTGAGATACATGAGCCTTGCGCCTCAAAAATGCTATACTATGACAGGAAAATACAATATTCTTTGTAGAGACGCCCAAATTGGGCGTCTCTACGGAATAACCAAAAGCCATGCACAAACTTTTAGCAAAAAAGCGTATTACTGTCTTAAAGCGCGAGCTTAAAAAGCATGATGCTAATTATCATGTGCATGATCGCGCTGAAATTCCAGATAGCGTATGGGATGCTTTAAAGAAGGAATTGCGCGAGTTGGAGCAGAAGTTTCCAGACTTGATTACCAAAGACTCCCCAACGCAGAACGTGCGCGGCCGTGCGCTTCCGAAGTTTCAAAAAGTGCGGCATAAAGTGCGGCAGTGGTCCCTCAACGACGTTTTTAGCTTTGAGGAGCTGAAAGAATGGGATGCAAGCCTTGCAAGAATGCTTTCTCAAAAAGGAGTGAGCGCGCGGGTTGAGCCGCTTGATTATATCGCTGAACTAAAAATTGACGGACTGCATGTTGCGCTCACATATGAAAAAGGCGGGCTGGTATGCGCGGCAACCCGGGGCGACGGGCTTATCGGCGAAGACGTTACGCATAATGCGCTTGTTATCTCCAGTATTCCGCA
>CAZHCQ010000021.1:0-3297 GCA_964531415.1 uncultured Gammaproteobacteria bacterium | reverse complement strand
TATAATCACTTCATAGCGTGTTTTTGTAATGCTCCCAAACGCGCCGTACGTTCCCACAAGATGCAGAGGGTTAAAAGACGTATTCATCACTTGGCGCGGCGAGAGCATATTTTTTATGGGCAAGTAGCTCATGAGTACCACAACCGCGGCAACCGCATACAAAGCATAGAGATACGGCGCACCAAAAGGCTGCAGAGCAAGTACGCTTATCGGCACAACATAACGCAAAAATGAATCTGGAATAACAGAGACCGAGAGCACCATAGTTAAAAACCCCAAAAAAGCAAAATTGCCGCTTGCCATAAGCCATCCATGGAACAACAGGGTGATAATTCCAGCAATGCCCGCAAACGGCTGGGGGAAAAAGAAAAGAAACGGCACGATAAGCTCCACAACATGGTTTCCAAACACAGAAAGCCGTTGAAACCAGTGCGGCAACCAGTGGAAATACCAGCTGAAAGAGTTTGGCATGGGCTGTGTTTCGTAATGGTAATTCATGCAGGTTAAATCGCGCCAACACGCATCTCCGCGAAGTTTAATAAGCCCTGCTCCAAACATCACGCGAAACAATGTCCATCGCAGGAGCAGTATGGCGATAAAAGAAGGCGCCGAGTTTGATGACCCTAAAAAGAGTGCGTAAAACCCTGTTTCAACAAGAAGCGACTCCCATCCAAACGCATAAAACGTCTGCCCTACATTCACATAGGACAGATATAAAATCCACAGCAACGCCCATACTGCCATTGAAACGCCGTTTCCAAATTTTTCAGAAAATCCAAAAAGCGCACAAAGCGCGAGCATCGCCCCAACAACGCCGCACAACAAAAATGCCCAGTCTTTTGAAAACCAATAAAAAATACTCGGGGAATTCCAAAAATTCGCCGTTTTTACAAACTGCGAAACCGGTAAAAGCCCGCGCTCGCCAAGCAAAGGTTTAAACTGGTGCAAAACCGAAAAAAAGGCAATAAGATACACCAGCGCAAGCCCGCGCTGAAACACAAGGCGCGTTATAAAATAGGTTGTTGCGGATTCTCCCATACTGCACAATGAATACTCTTATAGTATAATAAAAATATGAAACAAAAAACCGCAACAATGTTATATGATGGCACGTGCGCATTTTGCCTGCGCGCTGTAAAGAAGTGGCAGAAAAAAACAGGCGCGGTAATTGCATATCAGCCGTACCAAACATCGCTCCCTCAATTTCCGCAAGTCAGCGAAAACGCGTGCAAAAAGGCGGTTCAGCTTATTACGCCAGAGGGCACCGTATATACCGGCGCCCATGCGGTTTTTAAAGCGTTTGATTTAAGCGGGAATTACAGACTACTCCATGCACTCTACCACAGCGTGCCGCTTTTTGGCACAATTTCTGAAGCGGTGTATGCATGGGCCGCACGAAACCGCTCAAAGTAAGGCTGTAATCGCTGACGCACGGCAGTATTGTACAAGACTTAATCACGACAAGCACGCCCAAACTTGCTACAATAAAAAACAAGATAGCAAAAAACAAAAAAGAAAATACATCCATGGAACATACTCTCACTCGCATACCGTTCATGCGCGGCCGCTTGACTGCAGTTTTTATACTCGGACTTGCGTTTCTTTTTGGCATCATCTTGGGAAGCAGAACGCAGAGCGATGTTTTTCTCAAAACAGGGCTGATCCTTCTTGGCATTGGAGCATGTGCAGTGATCTCCGCGGCAGTGTATTTAATTGTCAAACAGCTGCGCTGGATGAAAAATGCCGCAGAAACATCCGCCGCACTTGCAGCAGAGCGTAACCGCCTGCAGATTGTTTTGTCGTGCATGGGCGAGGGGTTAATTGTGATTGACAAAAATTACCGCATTACCATGTTTAACGACCGCGCAGGCGCACTGCTTCGCCTTCCTCCATCCGATGCCGTTGGCAAGCCCATTCACACTGTGTTTCCCGTGTTTCACGAAAAAAAAACAACACACTGCACAACAAAGCAACTCTTGCGAACGACGCTTCATGAAGTAAATATGATGACGATCAAGCTGACCGATAACTACTGGTGCAAAAATAACTTCAACAAAATATTCCCTCTGACCTTCACCGCCGTATCATTATGGGAAGGCAATGATATTACCGGGTCTGTTCTCCTGTTTCGCGATGCAACGGAAGAAAAAGAGATAGACCAGGCAAAAGATGAATTTGTGTCCTTAGCATCGCACCAGCTGCGGACGCCTCTTTCAACGATCAACTGGTACGCGGAAATGCTTTTAGATGAAGACGCAGGCACAATTACCTCTAAACAAAAGGACTTTCTTGAAGAAATTTACAATGCAAACAAAAGAATGACGGAGCTTGTGGGAGCGCTTTTAAATGTTTCCCGGCTTGACCTTGGAACCTTTGTAATAGACCCAAAACCGGCTGATATTGTTACGCTTGTAAAAGAAGTACTTCACGACCTCAAATCCATGACCGAAAAAAACGAAATTCGCATAGCAGAAAAGTATGAAAAAATTCCAGCGATAAATATTGACAAAGATCTGATCCGCATTGTGTTTCAAAATCTCATCTCAAATGCTGTAAAATACAGCCCAAAGGGAGGATCTGTCGCGGTTGAAGTGCGCCTGTCTCGCGGCGGGAAGAAAGGCAAAAAACAGCTTGCTGTATGCATACGCGACAGCGGCTATGGCATCCCCAAAACAGAACAAAAAAAGATATTTACAAAACTGTTCCGCGCTGATAATATTAAAACGAAAATTACTGACGGCAACGGGCTTGGATTGTATATTGTAAAATCCATCATCACACACTCCGGCGGAACAATTTCCTTTACCTCGGAAGAAAATAAAGGCACGAGCTTTTTTATCACCCTGCCGTGCGATGGCATACATTCGCGCGCGGGTAAAAAAACCCATACTGTTTTATGAAAGCACACAAAGAAAAATATACCCTTTTGGTTGTAGAAGACGAAGCGCCTATACGCAAAGTGATCGTCGCAAAGCTTGCTCTGCATAATTTTAAGGTTATCGCTGTAAAAAGCGTAGAAGAAGCCATGACTGCACTCAAAGCACAGGCAGAGCAGATTGACGCGCTCTGGCTTGATCATTACCTGCCCGACGGAGGATCAGGGATTACGCTTGTTGCAGAACTCAAACAAGACGAAAAGTTTAAAAATCTTCCCATTTTTGTTGTTTCTAATACGGCTGGAAAGGACAAAATACAAGAATACAAAAGAATGGGCATCACCAAATACTACGTAAAAGCGGAAAATATGCTCGGGCAGATTATCAAAGAAGTAGAAGCGTACTTGGATAACGCCTCACA